>JANNFQ010000042.1:0-1657 GCA_031380045.1 Acidimicrobiaceae bacterium | reverse complement strand
GTCGCCGTGGGCGCAAAGGTCGGCTGCAACGCGTCTTTCAGGCGTCGATGGTCGGCGCCGTCGCTGCCCAGCATGTTGACACCCAACACCTGGTTCAGCCAGCTGGGATCAGTGGCCGACGTGAACAGATCGGCGCGGTGGTGCACCATCTCGACGTCGTCCCACCGCGTCACCAACCACATGTCCATGTCGGGCACGTAGGCAACCGGTTCGGCAGCGCGCAACCGGGCGAGCACAGGGTACGGATCGAGCTCGAGCTCGGCCAGGGTGATCGATTCCCCGATCGACGACATGGCGTGACGTTACCCGCGCCCCCGGCCCCGATTGCCCGGGTGACCGACGATCGTTCGGGTCCAAACGATCGAGGGTACTGTGACGGCGATGCGCGCCCTGATCGTTCAGCACCACGACGACGGTCCTGCTGGTCTCCTCGGCGAACATCTGGTCCGGCGTGGCTACCAGCTCGACGTGCTGTTGGTGATGCAGCCGGGCAGCACCCACAGCGAGGTTCCGTTCCCCGACCCAGAGTCGTACGACCTGGTGTTGCCGCTGGGCTCGGTGTACGGGGTGTACGAGCACGACGTGATCGGATCGTGGATCGATCGCGAGGTCGACATGTTGCGCACCGCCCACGACGCAGGTGTGCCGTTGCTCGGCATCTGTTTCGGTGCGCAGGCCATCACCGTGGCGTTGGGCGGCCACGTCGAGAAGGCACCCAGTCACGAGATCGGCTGGTTCCACTACAAGACCGATGCGCCCAAGGCGATCGCATCAGGGCCATGGTTCACGTGGCACGGCGACCGGTGCGTACTGCCCGACGATGTGGCCGAACTGGCCCGCAACGAGATGTGCTCGCAGGCCTTCCGAGTCGGGTCGACCGTCGGCCTGCAGTTCCATCCCGAAGTGACCAAGGAACTGGTTGCCGGCTGGGCAGCAAAGTGCCCGCCGAACTACTTCGCCGACCGCGGCTCGTCACTCGACGAAGTCGTCGGTGGATTCGATGCCTACGGCGACGCCGCCCGAACCAACGCCGCCGCGCTGCTGGACTGGTACCTCGACGAGATCGCGGTCTAGGTGCTGCGTCAGGGTGCGCCACCAGTCAGCCTGCCAACTCAACTCGTTGGCGGCTCAGACCGTTTTGGGACACGCAGTCGTGCGGCGACATGGCAGCCGGTTCTGGGAGACGGTGCCTTCAAACCTTGACTGACAAGGGACGAAGACGGCGATCAGGATCACGCAAAAGACTTGAGAAGCTCCTCGTCATCTGGTGTGGTCAGCCGTTGGTCTCGTACCAGGTCGCCCAGGCGTCGAGGTTGTCCACGATGAGGTTGGCGCACTCGGGTGAGCGTGCTGATTCGCAACCTGCGTCCGCATACTCGTCCGCCAGTTCGCCCCCTTCGGCGAACAGCCTAAAGCTGTCACGGAGCGCGATGTTTTCCGGGTAGTCAAGTTCGTACCAGGGCTGTTCATCCGGCCCTGCCGTCATTACGCCGTACATGAGGACGAACTCGCGGGCGGTCACCGAGGGCGGCTCTTGCACAGCGCTGTTCATGGCATTCGCGTAATGCACCTCGCATGAGAGACCCGGGTGATCCCCGCCAGATGTGGTTGCACAGTTCTCGACGGAAACCTGTGCACCCAGAATCGACTCGTACGC
>JANNFQ010000684.1:0-3405 GCA_031380045.1 Acidimicrobiaceae bacterium | reverse complement strand
GGTGGGGGGGGGGGCGCCTGTGCTGGTGGGGGGGGGGGGGGCGTGCCCCCCCCCCCCCCACGCCGCCAACACTGCCGAGGCGCGGGCCCGTTCACACGCCCAGCGATCGGGGATCGCTTCGGCCGACATCCAGGTGGCGATCAACTACGACCCCGATCCACAGGTGATCGTCACCATCACCGAACATCCCAGCACCGTGTTCCTGGTGCTGGGTGGTGCCAACGACATGACCGTGCGCGCCACCGGCGCGGCCAGGTTCGTCTACTCGCTGTGACCCCTTCTGTGACCCGCGAACCCTCTCCAGCTACACACCGACACACCCATCATCGAGAAAGGAGTCTTCGATGCGTCGAACATTCGAAGGCGCCAGCACCTTCAGCGCCATGAACGACCGCCACAACCCCATGCATCGACGACGATCGTTGCGTCACCAGCTGATGTCCGGATCGGCGCGCATCGGCGCCACGTTTGCGTTGTTGGCAACACTGGTGGCGTTGCCTCTGGCGGTCGTCGCCCTGATCGGCCTGCCCCAGCGCCAGGCGTTGTCCGACGCGTTCCGAACCGGTCGCTTGGACGACACCGCAGTTGTGCAGATCGGCACCCTGCTGTTCCTGCTGCTGTGGGCGTGGTTCGCAGCCACTGCGGCTGGCGAGATCGCCCGAGTGGCAGCATGGCGCGCTCGGCCGCGTCCGACGCCGCTGCAGCCGTTGGCGGCGTCGCCGACCGGATGGATCCGGCGTCTGGTGCGCGTCGCGATGATCTCGTCCAGCGCAGTCGTCGGCTCGGGGCTGCTCTCGGTCATGGGGGCAACGACGGTGGGTTCGGTCGGCGCTGCATCGTCGTCGAGCGCATCGTCGTCGGCATCGGCGTTGACGCCTGCGTCTGCATCCGCGTCGATCCGGCTGTCCAATGCGATCGGCACGAGCAGTCAGGCGAGCCGTCCGAACTCGATGCAATCGAACGGACGCGACACTCCATACTCCATCGCCGTGCGGCTGGGCGATCCGTTGCTGCGCGATCGCATCATCGAACTGAACAGCGGCAGCACCGGCCAGGTCGGTACAACGTGGAAGGGCGGCGTGTTTCCGGTCGGCATGACCATCGCGGTCCCCGAGGGTTCACTCGATCGCCAGCAACGAACCTGGGCGCCGTACGTTGTCGTGCCGGGCGACTCGGTCTATCGCATCGCCGCCCGACTGTCGGCCGGCGACGGCACACGCGTGCGCGACCTGGCCGACGAGATCATCGAGCGCAACATCGGCCGTGCCATGAACGACGGCGCCATCTTCGATGATCCATCGCTCATCAGGGTCGGCTGGCAGATCGAGATACCCGACGAATCCATCGCACTGCCGGCGGCGACGACGGCTGACGCACCGACCATTGATCCGACGTCGAGCGCATCGATCGACCCGGCCGCGCCCCCCCGGGTGCGCGGCGAGTCGTACTGGAGCGTGGCAGAGGATCACTTGATCCAGGGCGAGCAGCCGTCCACCGGGCCACAGATCGCCGAGCTGACCGAGGCGATGATCGAGCTGAACGCGCCGACCCTTGGCTACGACATCGACAGCATGATCGTGCCCGGTGATCAACTGCGGTGGCCCCCCATCGAGGTGCAGGTCCCGGTCGTCGAACCTGTCACCGCTCCGACCGTGGCGGCTCCGGTCGTGGCGGCTCCGGTCGCCGAATCGGTCGCGTCATTGCCCGTCGCTGCTGCACCGCGAGACGCCACAGTCCCCCGCGTTTCCGGCGATGTCGCGGCCACCGACTCGTCCACCGACGCCCCGACGGTGGCTCAGTCTCCGCCCGCAGGCCCCACCATCGCTCCACTCGTGCAGCCCGCCGACCAGGCGGTCGAACCACACAGCTCCAGCGTGGACAGTGGCGTGCAACGCGAGGCTCCGATCACGACCAGCCTGGGAGCAGCGGTGCTGTTGTGCGCTGGTGCGTTGGGGTTGGTCGAGTCGCGGCGTCGCCATCAATTGCGCCGCGCCCCCGCCGGCGCCCGGCTGCAGCCACCCACCGACACCGACATCGCCACGGAACGGCTGTTGCGCACCTTGCCGACGACCGACAAGGCGTTGCGACTCGATCTGGCGCTGCGCTCGGCTGGCCATCATCTGGCGGGCAGCGGCGCCCATGTCCTGGCCGTCGCCATGACCGACACCGGAACCATCACACTGCTGCTGCACCGCCCCGAACGCGCCACACCGCCGTCGCCATGGCAGTCGGACACCGTCGATCCAGCACGTTGGTCGTTGGCAGCCACTGTCGAGACCGACGAACTGATCGACAGCGCACGGCTGGCCGGGCAACCGTGCCCGGCGCTGGTTCACCTGGGCACCGTTGTCGGTGACGGCAACACCTTGGCCGCGGGCTCGTCGTTGTTCGTCGACCTCGAGGCCTTCGGTCTGCTGAGCATCGACGCTGGGGTCCACGCTGGTTCAGCGCCACTCGACAACGGCCATCTCGCCGGTACAGCCGCCACCGCGATCGACATCGTCCGTGCGCTTGCCGCGTCGTTGGCCGCGTCGCCCGTTGGCGAGACGTTGCGCATGGTGACGCACGAACTCGAAATCGACACCCACCTCGGCAACCTGAACGCCGAGACGGCCGAGACCATCGACGCCGCCATCGACTGCGCAGCTGCCGCGCTGGGATCGACTCCAACCGCTATCGGCGGCCGCCGTACGTTCGAGCTGCGCGCTCGCGGGGTGGGCGGCGAGGCGTGGGAGCCGGTCGTCGTGGTGTCGGGCGCCAGCGTTCACGATGAGGCCGCCGTGATGGATCTGGTCGATGTCAGCCGGGGCGGCGGGCGCGGGCTGGCCGCTGTGCTGATCGGACCGATTGATGGTGCCGGACTGACGTTGACAGCCGAGCTCGACGTCTGGACCGTTCGGCCGTTGGGCCTGCAGGTCATTCCGGTCGGACTATCAGCCGACCACGTCAGCGCGGTGCACGCTCTGCTGGACGCCGCCGATCGCCCGTTGGCAGCAGACGCCGATCCGTCGGTGTCTCCGTCGTGCAGCAACACGTTGTTCGCGGAGACATCGTGGCATCTGGTCGTCAAGGTCTTGGGCCAAGTGGATGTCACGGACCGCGACGGTCGCTCGGTTGCCTTCGATCGCGGCAAGGCGCTGGAACTGGCGGCGTGGCTGTCGATGCATCGCGAGCGGCCGACGCGTTCCTCGGCGCGCACTGCGCTGTGGGACCAGCAGGTGCGCGACGCCACGTTCGCCAATGTGGTCAGTGATGCGCGTCGCGCCATGGGGCGCGCAGTCATGCCGCCGACGGGCGAGGAGTGGATCGAGCGCACACTCACCGAGCAACTGCCGTTGCACGCGATGGTCACCAGCGACGCCGAACTGCTGCGCGCTCGCTTGGACGCATCACGCGGCCTGCCCG
>JANNFQ010000672.1:0-10378 GCA_031380045.1 Acidimicrobiaceae bacterium | reverse complement strand
CACGGATCGCGAGATCGCGTGAGCGACGCTGGTCCGCCGGACAGACAATCGGCTCAGATCTGAGGGTCGGGTTCGACCCGCGAGCGGCGCGCCGCGATCCAGCCGATCGCCGCAGCGCCGGCGGCGATCACCGTGACGGGCGCGATGCCGGTCACCATCGGAACAGACCGCTGCTCGACTTCTGCGTTCAGGTACTGCGCCGTCTGTGCGTAGCGGCGGTCGGCCATTGCCCCGGCCGAGAACAGGTTGGCTGCGACGGCTGCGCTGAACTGCTGACCGTCGATCACGGTGCAAGAGCAACCGGGATGAGCGCGGCCCACGTCGGCGGCGTCGGCCGTCTGGAACAGCTTGTTGGCAGCGTGCAGTTGGCACGCCTGGCATGGCGCACACGAGCCGACAGTGCAGGTGCCGCCCTGCGTCGGATCGAGAACAAAGGTGCCGACCGGATTGGCGGCATGGGCCACCCTCAGCGAAGCGAACGGATCGACGACAAGTGCGGTGGCCGCGGCGGCGCCGGAGCCGATCAGCATTCGGCGTGTGAGCTGGTCGCTCGGCATGTGCGCTCCATTCTCCGGGTCGACATCGGGTCGGCATCGAGGCCTGGTCGATCAACAGTCGGCGATCACCTGTGGGAGCCGCACCGTTTCCGCTCCCCCTCGTTGTGGGCTGTACCCGGCCAGAGGAGGTCGAGCCCCGGCCCCGGAGGCGGAGTTTCTGCGATGCGGCGTCCACAAGTGACCAGCAGGAGCAACAGTCCCGACAGGGGGTGTCAGCGCATGCAAGCCAGCGCCTCCCTTGACAATACTTTGACGATTCAAGCCCATCCCTTGACAAGCCGCTCTGTGACCAGCAGTGTCGTCGGCTGTCGGGCGGGGGTGCCGTGACCTGAGTGGCGCGGCCGGACTGTCCCTGTGGTGGGTACATCGGCGACTGCGACAACACTCGGCAGACGCGGCCGCCCGACGCGCCCGGGCCCATGGTGGTTGGCGGGTCGCCTTGGCCTGATCGTGGTGTCGGTGTGGTTGGTGTTCCGCCTGCTGATCGACGCGTACAGTGCGGTGGAAGCGGCGATGGTCGTCGGTGGCTTGCACCTCGTCGGATCAGCGGGGGTACGCCGGTTCGGCGAACAGATCATCGTCGATCGATCAGATGGACGAACATTCGTCGCCAACATCGGGCCGCTGTGCTCATCGCTGGGTTTGGTGCTGGTGTTCGCCGCAGTCGCCATCCTCGGCGACACCGGCAATGCGCGTCAGCGCCGACGGGCATTCGCGTTAGCCGCCGGCACGGTCGTCATGTGCAATCTGCTGCGCATGGCCGCCACCGTCGGCATCGGGATCAGCCGCGGGCCTGCAGCGCTCGAGTCGTTCCACGACGGCCTGGCGACAACGTTCGCAGTGGCATTCATCTCGGTCGCCTTGACGTTGTTCGTCCGGTCGTTGCCCATGTTCAGGCCGGTACCGACCGATGGGGTATCAGCAGCTCGCTCACACTGGCCGCGGCGGCGCGACCGGCGTTGATGGCACCCTCGATGTAGCCGGGAAAGCTGGCTGCCAACTCGGTCGAGGCGAACGTCACCCCCGGCGCCCCTCGCAACAGCACGTCGACCGCATCGGTGATGGACCCATCCAGCAGGACGTTCCAGTACCCACCGCCGCCCCAATCATCGGGCGTCCAATCGCGTTCCACGAACGAGATCGGCGACCCCGCCTGCGGGCCGTAGGCCTCGACCAGACGCAGCAGCAGCAGCCGACGACGTTCGTCCGCTGACATCGCTCGCCATGTGTGGCTGGACGGCCCGCCCAGGAACGCGACCAAGATCGAAGTGTCCTCGTCCGGGCTGGCATCGCCCACGTACAGCCCCGACGGGTCCAGCCACATCGACGTCGAGCCAACCTGTTGGTCGCGCCAGAACGGTTGGTCATAGCGAACCAGGAACTTCGTGACCGAGCCGGCTCGAAACCCTCCGGCCGCATGAAGCACAGCCGAAGGAAGCGGGGGAGTGAACGACATGGTCGCATAGGCCGTCGGGGGGACGGCAACCACGACGTGTCTGGCGATGACGGTCCGTCGATCGGTGCGCACAGCGACCGAGTGCCGGCTGGTGACTTCGATCGATCGAGCCGGTTCGTTCAGCAGCACACCGTGCACCAGGTCGTCGGCCAACCGTTCGGCCACGGCGTGCATCGTCTCGGCGACGACGTACTGCAGCTCGTCGCGAGTCAGGGGAGTGCGGCGGGCCAGGTCGACCACATGCGCTGCCGGCAGGTCGTCCACCGCGACGCACATGATGCCGTTCAGGGCAGCCCGGGCCGCTGCCAGTACATCGTCTGCCAACTCGACCGAGGCCAACCACTGGCCCATGCTGATGGTCGGGTCATCGAACCCGACGTCCAAGCCAGCCATCTGCTCGATGGTCTGCTCGGCAGTATGAAAAGTGTGCCACAGCGTCTGCGGGTCGGCGGTCCTTCGATCGCCGCCGACGAAGGCGCGCCCCGGCGTGTCGTGGTCCACCGGCACCAGCCGCTTTCCCTGATGCCGAATGAGAGCCAGCACGTTCGGCATGTCGTCGCACACGAACTGACCGCCGGTGTCCACTCGACGGCCGAGCGCGTCGTGGGCGGAATCGCTCTTGCCGCCCACCCGGTCGAGCGCCTCCACCACAACCACGCGATGACCGCGTTGCTGCAGCCCAGTTGCGGCCATCAGGCCGGCGAAGCCAGCGCCGACCACGACGACATCGGCAGTCACCTCGTGCGTGAGATCAGGGGACGTCATCAGGCAGTCAAGCCGGCCAGCCCACCGGCGGCGTCGCCACCGTCGCCACCGCCGCCCTGACGCTTCATTCGTCGTAGGACCAGCGCGGCCAGTGCCACTGCGGTCAGTGTGAACATCAGCATGACGGTGGCCAGAGCGTTCAATGCGGGGGTGGAGCTGCCCCGTGCCGCCGAGTAGATCTTGATGGGCACCGTCTCGTTCGACGCGCTGGTGGACAGGAACGACGAGATGACGAAGTCGTCCACCGATGTCGCGAAGACCACCATCAGGCTGGCGAAGATGGCCGGCCCCAGCAGTGGTAGCAGCACCAGCCGGATCGCCTGAAGGCGCGTTGCACCCAGATCGCGTGCAGCCTCTTCGTATTGACCGCCGATGGCCGTCAGTCGTGCTCGAACGATGACCACCACGAATGACAGCGTGAACGTGACGTGCCCCAGCAACTGGGTGAACAAGCCCGTCGGCAGCCCCGTGTAGATCTGCGAGAACACCAGGAACAGAGCGACACCGAAGACCAGTTCGGGTGTGACGATGGGGACCAGCATCAGACCGTTGGCGCCGGTGGACAGCTTGCCGCGCCAGCGGTGCAGACCGATCGCCATGGCGACGCCGAGGGGAGTGGCGATCAACATGCACATGGCCGCCAGCTTCAGCGTGTTCGACATGGCCAACTGCAGGTCATCGTCGTGGAACACCGACGATGTCGCATCTCCCCAGTACCACCGGAACGACGTCGACTGGAAGCTGGACCTGCTGCGGCCCGAGTTGAACGAGATGCGCACCGCGATCAGCACGGGCAGCAACGACCACATCACATAGACCCAGGTGAGCATGGCCAGCACGGGGGCCTTTCCCTGACGGCGACGACGGAGCCACTTCATCGGTCAGCCGCTCGTTGCTGGCGAATCGTCGTGACCAGGTAGTAGACCATCAGTACGAACAGCAGGCCCATCAAGACCAGCACCAGCGAGGCACCGGTCTGGGGCTGGCTGGACCCGCGCAGGTAGAACTCGATCTGGTTGCCCACCATCTCGGTACGGGGCGAGCCGGAGGTCAGGTACGTGTTCGTGTAGTAGTCGCCGCTCATCGGCAAGATCGTGGTGACGCTGGCGGCCAACAGACCGGGCACCGAGAGGGGCAAGGTGATGCGCAGGAACGTGCTGAACGCCGAGGCGCCCAGGTCGCGCCCGGCCTCGAGCAACTTCCCGTCCAGGCGTTCCAGCGCGGCATACAAGGGCAGGATGAAGAACGGCACGTACCCGTAGATCAGCCCGATGACCACTGTCGGCCAGTCGCCATCCAACCAGTTGCGGGGCTGATTCAGGATGTGCATCCACTGCAGGATGCGGTTCACGTACCCATCGGTCTGCAGCAGGTTGACCCATGCCAACATCCGCATCAGGTAGCTGATCCAGAACGGCAGGACCAGCGCCGCCAGCAAGAGCCCGCGCCGCCGGTTGGCCATGCGGGCCACGTAGTACGCAACGGGATAGCCGATCAAGCAACAACCGACCAGGGCTAGGAACACGAATCCGAACGTGCGGACGAACACCTTGCCCAAGTCGTCGGTGAAGACCCGGTCGAGCACCTTGTTGAAGGTGGCGAAGTCCCAGTTCAGTGGGTTCCACTCGGGCTGCAGGATGCGCAGCAGCGGGTCTGTCGTGCCGAACGCTGCGGCCAGCACGGCATAGATGGGCACCAGGAAGAACGCCGCCAGCCACGCAACGCCGGGCATCGCGAACGATGCCCAGAAGCCCTGGTGACGTGGACGGTTCGTCGCCGTCACAGTTCTTCAGCCGCCGGCCGTGAACTTCGACCAGACGTCGTCCCAGATCAACTCGTCATCGGGCGCCAGCGGCAGGTAGCGCAGCCCCTTGTTGATCTGTTCGGTGGTCAGGACAGCGTTGCGCAGGTTCTCGGGCACATAGCCCTTGCCGATCAGGTAGTCGGCGTCCAGGCCCTTCAGCGCAGGCAAGTATGCGTTCCAGGTGAAGTTCAATTCGGCGACCTGCAGGTCCATCAGGTAATCGAGGTACAGGTGAGCCAGCACCGGACTCTCGGCGTTGGCCATCACACACATGCAATCGTTGCCCAGTGGCCCGATGTTGTCGGCCGGATACCAGTAGCCCAGCACCTCTGGCCCGGTGCCGTCGGGCAGGTAGTTCAACGCACCGCCGATCAGGTCGGCGTTCCAGGTGTGGGCGATGGTGGTCGCTCCCTCGGGGATGTCCTTGTAGCCCTCGATGTTGATCTTGATGTTCACCAGATCGATCAACTCGGCCAGGTCGGCGCCGGCCTTCTCGATCACCGACCTGTCTGTGGTGTTGCTGTCGTAGTTGCCAGAACGCATCATGGCCAGGAACAGCGACTCGCGGCTGTCGTCCAGGATCGAAATCTCGCCCTTGTAGTCGCCGTTCCAGATCATGTCCCAGCCACGCTCGGCAACCTCGGCCGCATCGACTCGGTCGGCGCGGTAGCCGATGCCGGTGGTGAACAGGGTGTACGGCACCGAGTACTTCGCACCCTTGTCGTAGAACGGGTCGAGGAATGCGTCCTGGATGTTGGCGAAGTTCGTCAGGTACGAACGATTCAACTGCTGGACCAAACCGCCCTGGATGAGTTTGTTGATCGTGGTGGCCGACACCGAGTGCTGCACGTCGACCTTCACTGCGCCCGACGCCAACTTCTGGATGGACTCGGTGTCAGTGTCGAACGTGGTGATCTCGACCTTGACTCCGTACTTCGCTTCGAAGCCGGCGACCACTTCGGGGTTGACGTAGTCGGGGTAGTTGAACAGTCGCAGCGGCCCCTTCTCGGGCGACAGCCCGTCGGCGATGGCCGGCACACCGCCGGCCTCCGGGCCGCTGTCGGGCGCAGACGACGACCCGCCGTCGCTGTCGCCGCCACAGGCTTGCAGGATGGGAATGCCGGCGCCCAGCAGGACACCCAGCTGTGCTGATCGGGCCAAGAACTGACGACGGGACGATCTCATGGCTGTTCCCCCAGATGATGTGTGGAGCACCAACGTGCTGCGAATCCTGCTGTCATCGACGAATGCTGACTGATGAGTCAGAATAGCCAAGTTTCAGACACCGGCGAACCGCGACGCACGGTGCTCACGAGGAGGTCGGGTCATGGCAGCCGAGCCGAGTATCGCTGGCGCACTGCGCCGGATCGACGATCCACCGGGCATCCGATCGGCGCGCACCTTGCCCGCCGCTTGGTACGCCGACGATGCACACTTCCTTCTGGAACGCCAGCGGGTGCTGCGCTGCACGTGGCTTGCCGCCACTGTCATCGACGACCTCCCACCGGCTGGCGGCTGGTCGGCGCACACGGTCGGCGGAGTTCCGCTGTTGTTCGTCCGTGACCGCGACGGTGTGGTGCGGGCGTTCCTGAACGTGTGTCGGCACCGGGCTGCGCCGTTGTGCGATGTCGGTGAGAGGGGGTCGGGCTCGTTGATCCGTTGCCCCTATCACGCATGGCTCTACCGGTTGGACGGCTCGCTCGCCCGCGCCAGCGGCATCGGATCGCCGGACGATTTCGATGTCGATGACATCTCGCTGACACCCGTCCAGGTTCACGTGTGGCGGCGCGTCGTGTTCGTCCACCTGGGTGACCAGCCGCCCGCGTTCGATCTCGGTCCGCTGGCTGCTGCCATCGATGCCTTTGCTGTGGAGGACTTCGAGTTGGCGCTCAGCGAGTCCCACGACCGGCCGTTCAACTGGAAGGTGCTGTTGGAGAACTACTCAGAGAACTACCACACCCCGTTCGTGCATCCCGAGATCGACACATCGTCGAACGAGGACTATCCGATGGTGTCCAGCGGGCCCGTGCTGTACGCGTGGGATCGTCGGCGGCGCCCCAGCGACGACCCCGTCGAGCAGATCATGGCGACGCATCTGCCCGGCGAGCCCGGGTGGGAACTGTTGGCCGGTGCCGATTCTGATCGACCCTATGGGGTCGGGTCGTACCTGACGGTATGGCCGAACCTGATGATCAACGTGTTCCCCGATGCCGCGATGGTCATGTGGATGGAGCCATTGACCGCGGCGGCAACCAGCGTCCACCGCCGGCTGTATCTGGCGGCGGGTCGCACCGACCAGCATCGGCAGGACGTGATCGCAACACATCGGCAGGTGCATCAACAGGATGTCGACATCTGCACCAGCGTGCAACGCTCACACGATGCCGGTCTGGATGCCAACGGTGTGCTGGCAACTGTGGAGGAACGCGGTGTGTTCTTCGTGCACGAACACCTGCGCGCCGCGCTCGGTGGCTACGTTGCCGGATGATGATCGCGGCAATTGGTGACTTGGTCGAGGACATCGCTGTCGGCCTGACCACATCGGTCAATGCCGCCTCCGACACCACAGCCATCATCCGCCGTCGACGAGGTGGCAGCGCAGCAAACGCGGCCGTGGCAGTGGCGCGACTGGGTAGCCCCTCACGATTCATCGGCCAGGTCGGCGACGACGCTGTCGGGACGGCGTTGATCGACGCTCTGTGCGATGCCGGCGTCCAGCCGATGGTTCACCGAGGGGGGCGCACCGGCACGATCATCGTGCTGCTCGACACCGCAGGCGAGCGAACGATGTTGACCGACCGAGGTGCGTGCACTTTGTTGGACGAGCCCGATCCCGCATGGCTCGATGGTGTGTCGGTGTTGCACGTGCCGCTCTACTCGTTGGTGGGCCAGCCATTGGCGACGACCACGCGCGCGCTCATCGACTGGGCGCGTGAACGTGGCGTTCAGGTGTCCATCGACGCGTCGTCGGCTTCGGTGATCGTCGATCGCGGTGTGGCAGCCACCATCGCCGAGCTCGCAGTGCTCGCCCCCGATGTCCTGCTGTGCAACGAGTTCGAGGCACAGACATTGGGTGGCACCGAAACGCTCAGCGGAATTGCCACGCGAGCCCTCGTCGTCAAGCGTGGCGCGGGTCCGACGCTGGTGGTCGAACCAGGCAACCCGCCGTTGGAGATTGTGGTTCCTGAGCTACGCGATGTGTCCGACACCACGGGCGCCGGCGACGCGTTTGCCGCTGGATTCCTGGTGGCGTGGTCCGGCGGTGTCGATGCGACGTCGGCAGTGGTGGCAGGGCACGCCAGCGCACGCGAGGCCATCATCCGCATCGCGGCCGCCACCTGACCACTGCCCGCGCCACGTAGCCTGCGACGAATGCTTCGTGGCCCCGGCACCCGAATCCCATCGGTCCGGATGTTCGTGATCGCCGTCTTGCTGTTGCCGCTGCTGACGGCAACCGTGGCGTCGCCCGCCCCGGTAACCGCAGCGACTCGGTATCTCGACCCCACCTTCGCTGTCGACGTGCAGCGCGATGTGGTCTACGGGCATGCGGTCGCCATCGACGGAACCCCGGTCACGCTGCAACTCGACCTGTATACGCCTCGCGGCGACACGGTGGTCGACCGCCCGGTGTTCATCTTCGCCCACGGCGGGTTCTTCGTCGCCGGAGACCGAGCGATGAACACTCCCACGCTGTGGGCAACGCGCATGGCACAACGGGGGTGGGTCGCCGCGTCGATCAGCTATCGGCTCGGTCCGATCGCGGTGCTCGCTCCCGTCGACACGCCGTTGGAACGACAGATCATCGACAACGCACGTATCGACATGCAGTCGGCCGTCAGATGGTTCCGAGCAAATGCAGTCGACCTCAGCGTCGATCCCGATCGCATTGCGGTCGGTGGGGTCTCGGCCGGTGCCGTCACCGCACTCGGCGTCGCCATCGGTACCGATCAGGCGCCACCGTTCGTGCTTGCCCCCGCAGAACACGCCGATGTGTCCGCTGCCGTGTGCACAGCCGTGTCCATCTCGGGTGCCAATGATGTGTTGTCCATCGGCCCTGACGACGCCGGCGCGCTGTTCTTCCACGGCTCGATCGACACCGTCGTGCCCTACCCCCAGGCCGTGGCGACGCGCGACGCAATGGCCGTGTCCGGGCTGCCGGTGCAGTGGATCGAGTTCGCCGGCGAGGGACATTCGCTGACCGACGAAGCTCGTGCGTCCATGGTGCAGCCTGCCGTTCAGTGGTTGTACGACCGAGTGGCCAACGCGCCGTTCCCGTGCTCGCCGGCGATGGCGCTGGAACCTCCAGTCCTGGCCAGCCACCAGACACAGATCAGCGGCCTGGCGGGCCGCAGCGGCGTGGTGTCGTTGGTGGCGGTCGACAACGACGATCCGGGCTTCGTGCAGGTGCTTCCGTGCGGCCAGGCGTCGGGCGGGTCGTCGAACCTGAACCTGGATGGTCGCGATCAGATCCGATCGGTGTTGGCGGTGGTGCGCTTCGATGGTGCCGGTCGCGCCTGCCTGTTCAACCAACCGCGCACCCATCTGGTCGCAGACCTGCAGGGCTGGCTTGCTTCTGGCGCGTTCGACGACACCGTCGACTCGCGCTTGCTGGACACGCGTCCTGGCACGGTGCCCGCCGACGGATCGCAGACGATCATCACGGGCCGCCCCGATTCGACCGCTGTGGTTTCGTTGGTTGCCACCGAGACGTCGGGTGCCGGCTATGTGCAGTTGCTGTCCTGCGGCGCCGTCGCGGGTGCCGCATCGAACTTGAATGCCGATGCGGCGAGCCAGACGCGAGCGACGCTTGCCTTCGTCCACTTCGACTCGACGGGTCAGGCATGCGTGTTCACACAACGGGCCGCCGACCTGATCGTCGATCTGCAGGGCTACATGGCGACCGGATCGTTCGACGATCTGTTCGACGCGCGCTTGGTGGACACACGCGGCGGTGCGGCACCGGTTGGCGGCTCGATGACGCAGATCGTTGGCCGTCCGAACAGCACGGGCGTGGTGATGATCGTTGCTACCGAGACGTCGGGTGCGGGCTACGTGCAAGCGCTGCCGTGCGGCACCACGCCGGGGGAGTACTCGAACCTGAACGTCGACCGAGCCGGTCAGACCGTGGCCGGCCTGGCGTTCGTTCGGTTCGACGCCCAGGGCCGTGCCTGCCTGTTCAACCAGCGCGCCACGCATCTGGTTGCCGACCTGCAGGGGTATCTGGCCGACGGTGCGTTCGAGGACCTTGCCGATGTCCGCCTGCTGGACACCCGGACGCGACTTCGCTGACTGCTCGACACCGGCCGTGTTGCGAACTCGATCGAGGATCTGAGCGGTCGGGCGGTATCGTTCTGCCCGCGTTGCGGCCCAGGCCGCGGCGACAAGGCGACGTGGCCGAGTGGTTCAGGCAAGGGCCTGCAAAGCCCTGTACATGGGTTCGATTCCCATCGTCGCCTCTCAACCTCTGACGTGGTATTGGGCTAGGTCAGAGGTTCTGCTTGTGTGACCGCAGTGACCGTCATTGACCCCATGCGGTACCCATTCCGTACGGGAGCTGCGACGTGTGTTGAAGGCCGCTGTCGAGAAGGAGCGCTTGCTGACGAACCCGTGCAACCGAGTGCGGCCGCCCAAGGTGCCAACCCGCAGCCAGTACCAGGCGGCGTTCGTCGTCGGTGAGCAGGCCGGCGAGTGTTCTCCGGAAGCCGAGGAATCATTCACCATCAGGTGCACAGGCTTCTCTGTCGTGTACGGGCGGGTGATCCGCCCCGATACGACACATATCGAAACGCACCAAGT
>JANNFQ010000663.1:0-6546 GCA_031380045.1 Acidimicrobiaceae bacterium | reverse complement strand
ACCTCGTTCCACCTACCAGCCGACCGAGTCTTCGAGGTGGGCACCAGAGTCGAGATCTGAGCCATCGCACGCTCAGGCGGTGTTGGCGAATGGTGCGTAGTGTTCTTCCATCAGCGGGCTGGACAGCAGGAAATCGGCGGTCGAGCGATTGCAGGCGATCGGCGTGTTGTAGACAACGGCGATTCGTAGCAATGCCTTCACGTCGACATCGTGAGGTTGCGGCTCCAGTGGATCCCAGAAGAAGACCACCAGGTCGACGCGCCCCTCGGCGATCGCAGCACCGATCTGCTGATCTCCGCCGAGGGGGCCGCTGAGGTAACGATGGACCGACAGGCCCAATGCGTCACTCAGCAGGTTGCCGGTCGTTCCGGTCGCTGAGAGGTCGTGGCGCGACAACGTGCCGACGTTGTATGCAGCCCAGTCGAGCAGATCCCGCTTTCGGTTGTCGTGGGCGATCATCACCACGCGCTTGCGTGAACTCATGGGCTGGCGGGATGGCTCCACGGAGGAAGCGTATGCGGAGCGCATTTCCACGTGGCCAACAGCGGATGAACAGCTTCACTCGATCATGTCTGCATTCGGGAACGAGTAGCCGCTACTGAATCCTCGCTGGAGCAGCTCGAGGAGTTCGTCGACGTCGCCGGTCCAGTCCAGTTCGCGCACCTGTCGCAACGAGCGACGTGCAGACACGGCTCGCAGCAACTCGAACGGCTCGGCGGCCACCTTCGCACGGTGCAGCCCGGGCGACCCCAGGCGCCATGTCTGCCCGCCCGCAGTAAGTTCGACCTCGCCCCACGCCGACCCGTCGAGGAGTTCATCGATGAATCCGAGATAGTGGTCCAGCGAGACCTGGATGGCGAGCGGATCGGGGTCGGCAGTCAGTCCGAACGCGTGGCGGACATCGCTGTAGTGCGCGTGCAGGTCGGCGACGAAGTGGCTGCCGACCTCATAACCGAATGCTCGCAGTCCTTCCTCGAAGTCGTCGGACTCGCGGTCCCACTCCCGAATGATCTGCTCGACACCGGACGAGCGCCTTGAATCAACCTGTGCGCTGGCCCACTTCGAGCCCCCGACGTCATCGGGTTGCGGGAAATGCTGCCGGTTCAGATCGGCGGTGATACCGACCACGTGTGCCAGTACGTCGTGTACCGACCAGTCGGGTGTCGCCGGCACACGACCATTGAGCCGATCGGGCGTCAACGGTGCCACGATCGACACGAAACGTCCACGGATGCCTTCGTACACCGCTCCGGTATCGACTTCGGCCAATCGTTCTGGCGACTGGTCCGGCATCGCTCCTGTCTACCAGCCGCGCCGGTCGACGATGGCAGATACGTTTGTCTCGTGACCGAACCCCTCGACACCCCGCTGCTGCGACGTATTCGCGAGGCGGTCATCGGCGATGATCAAGTGATGGACGGCCCGTACGGCCCGCACCGCATCACCTATGCCGACTACACGGCGTCGGGCCGGGCGCTGTCGTTCATCGAGGATTTCATCCGCGACGAGGGGCTGCCGCGCTATGCCACCACCCACACCCAATCGTCCGGCACCGGATTGCAAACAACACGGCTGCGCGAGGATGCCCGCCGGATCGTCAGTGACGCGGTCGGCGGTGACGGGCAGACGGCCGTGATCTTCTGTGGGTCTGGGGCAACCGGCGCGATCGACAAGTTGATCGGCATCATGAACCTTCGGATTCCGGCAGACCTCGACGACCGCTACCACTTGTCACAGCACATCCCCGCCCAGGAACGGCCCGTCGTGTTCGTCGGGCCGTTCGAGCACCACTCCAACGAGATCCCATGGCGCGAATCGATCGCCGACGTGATCACGATCCCCGAAGATGCCGACGGTCACATCGATTTGTCACGACTGGAAGCCGAGCTGGTCGCCCACGCACATCGTGCGATGAAGATCGGGTCGTTCTCGGCTGCTTCGAACGTGACCGGCATCGTGTCCAACACCTGCGCGATCGCCGATGTGTTGCACCGCCACGGTGCCCTGTCGTTCTGGGACTTTGCCGCAGCCGGACCGTATGTCGACATCGATATGTACCCGCAGTGCGCAGAGCACCCGTTGGCGTACAAGGACGCCGTGTTCCTCAGCCCCCACAAGTTCGTCGGCGGGCCGGGCACGCCGGGCGTCCTGGTGGTTCGCCGTTCGCTGATGACCAACCGCGTGCCCGATGTCGTGGGCGGCGGAACCGTGGCCTACGTGAACCCTTCCGAGCACCGTTACCTCGACGATCCTGTTCACCGCGAAGAGGGCGGCACACCAGCCATCATCGAGTCGATCCGGGCGGGATTGGTGTTCCAGCTGAAGCAGGCGGTCGGCGTCGCCACCATCAAGGCGCGCGAACAGTCGTTCTGGCGCCGGGCCGTTGACATGTGGTCGGGCAATCCAGCCATCCAAGTGCTGGGCAACACGCACTCAGAACGACTGTCCATCCTGTCGTTCGTCGTCAGGCGGCCCGAGGGGCGCTACCTGCACCACAACTTCGTGGTGGCGCTGCTCAGCGACCTGTTCGGCATCCAATCGCGCGGTGGGTGCAGTTGCGCCGGCCCATACGGCCACCGGCTGTTGGGCATCGACATCGAGCGCTCGCACGAGTTCGAACACGAGATCACTCAGGGCTGTGAAGGCATCAAACCGGGCTGGACCCGCGTCAGCTTCAACTACTTCATCTCACAGACGGTGTTCCAGTACCTGGTCGATGCCGTCGACCTGGTCGCCCAGCACGGTTGGAAGTTGCTACCCGAATACCGGTTCGATCCCGCGTCGGGATTGTGGCGTCACCATCACGGGCCGGTCGAACCCCCGCTGCGCCTCGCACAGCTGTCGTACGACCCGGCAACGGGGCAACTGCAACGTCCACGTCTCGACCACGAACGGGCGCCCGAGTCGGCCCTCGCCGGCTATCTCGACGCTGCCCGACAGCGTTTCGATGCAGCTCCCGGTTGGTCGCAGAACGGCGCCAGCCCCGCGGTGTTGTCTGCCGAGTTCGAGCATCTTCGGTGGTTCGATCTGCCGGCCGAGTCGCTCACCTCATAGCTCACCCGACGCTCATCGCCGTCGTGCGAGAGGTGCCACCTCCTCGGCGACGACTCGGGTCGTTCGACCCTGGCCGAGGCTGTGCCGAGGGCGTCAGATTGAGGCATGAGCAAGCGTGTGGTGATCCTTGGCGGCGGCACCGGAGGCACGCTGGTCGCCAACCGATTACGCAAGGCGCTCGACGTGGACGAACTCGAGATCGTCGTGGTCGATCAGGACGATCGACACGTGTACCAACCGGGGTTGCTCTTCGTACCGTTCGGGTTGACCCACTCGCAGGACATCGTGCGACCGCGGTCGCGGCAGCTGCGTGGCGGCATCAGGTTCATCGAAGCCAGCGTGCAGCGTGTCGAGGTCGCCGCGAACGAAGTGCTTCTCGAAGACGGACACGTGCTGACGTACGACGTGCTGGTCATTGCCAGTGGGGCCGTGCTGATGCCCGACGAGACCGAGGGCCTCACTGGGCCCGGTTGGATGGAGAAGGTCTTCACGTTCTACACACCAGAGGGCGCGGCCGCGCTGGAAGCAGCATTGGTCGCCTTCGATGGTGGTCGACTGGTGGTGAACGTGATCGACATGCCGATCAAATGCCCAGTTGCGCCGCTCGAGTTCTGCTTCCTGGCCGACTGGTTCCTCCGCGAGCGCGGGATCCGCGATCGCGTCGAGCTCACGTACGTGACCCCCTTGGACGGCGCATTCACGAAGCCCATCGCCTCCAAGGAGTTGGGCGGCATGTTGGTGGACCGCGACATCGAACTGGTCTCGGAGTTCAACACTGGCGAGGTCGACGGCGTCGGCGGCCGGCTGACTTCCTACGACGGAAGAGAGGTGGCGTTCGATCTGGCGGTCGTGGTGCCGCTGCACGGCGGCGCCGCATACGTCGGTCGCTCGCCCGGACTGGGTGATGCCCTGAACTTCGTGCCCACCGACGAGCACACGTTGCAGTCGAAGGTGGCGACGAACATCTTCGTGATCGGCGATGCCGCCAACGTTCCCGCGTCGAAGGCCGGCTCGGTCACCCATTTCGAGGGCGAGACCGTTGTGGACAACGTCCGCCGATTCTTGGTGGACCAGCCGCTGGTGGCCGGCTTCGACGGTCATGCCAACTGCTTCATCGAAACCGGCTTCGGCAAGGCCCTGCTGATCGACTTCAACTACGACACCGAGCCGCTTCCGGGTCACTACCCCACGAACGTGGGTCTGCCGCTCTTGAAAGAGTCGAGGCTGAACCACTTGGGCAAGTTGATGTTCCAGTGGTTCTACTGGCACAGCCTGCTGCCGGGGCGAGACATTCCGGGAATCAGCGCATCGATGCCCACGGCCGGCAAGTCACGCCAGCCAGAACCTGTGACACCGAATCCGAGAGAGGACTGAACCATGTCGAACACGACCATCGCCGATACTGCCGTCGAGCTGAACAACGAGGGCTTCTTCGTGCACCCCGACCAGTGGACCGAGGCCATGGCGCCCGAGCTTGCCCGACGCGACGGCATCGACCAGCTGACCGACGCGCATTGGACCGTCATTCGGTTCATGCGTGCCGAGTACGCCCAGAAGGGCACGGGCCCGACCGTGCGCATGCTGGGCAAGACGTCGGGTGTCTCCATCAAAGAGCTCTACCAACTATTTCCGAAGGGTCCGGCCAAAGTCGCCGCACGCATCGCCGGCATCCCCAAGCCACGCGGCTGCATCTGACAGGAGTGCATCATGAGCGAAGCCACCACCCAACCGATCACCAAGGTCTCGATCGTCTTCTCGAAGGGATCTCTCGACGGGATCTACCCCGGGCTGATCATGGCCAACGGCGCACGAGCCGAAGGCATGGAGGCCAACCTGTTCTTCACCTTCTTCGGTCTCGACGCCATCCATCGAGCGCGCCATGAACACATCAAGCTCTCCACGGTCGGCAACCCTGGGTTGCACATGCCCACGATGGTCGGCGGCATCCCCGGAGTATCCACCGTGATGACGCACTACATGAACCACAAGATGGAGAAGCTGGACATCCCCTCCATCCCCGAGTTCATCGAGATGATCGCCGATACCGGAGCGGGTCTGTACGCCTGCATGGCATCTGTCGACCTGTTCGGCCTGGAGAAGAACGATCTGATCCCACAGGTCGCCGACATCATCACCGTCGGCGAGTTCTATGAGAAGGCGGCAGGCGGCCAGATCATCTTCACATGACGCCCACAAGTTCGTCGACGAGCTGCGTCGAGGCTCGTCGGGGCGGTCAGGTGGCGGCGAACTCACAGAACGCTGCGAATGCGCGGGGCCCGTAGATGGTGGCCGGCCCGCCGCCCATCAGGAACGACACGCCGATCGCTTCAGCAGCTTCCTGTCGGGTCGCACCGGCGCCGGCCGCGCCTTCTGCGTGGGACGCAATGCAGCCGTCGCAACGTTCGATCACAGCAATCGCCAAGGCGATGAGTTCTTTGGTCTTGACGTCCAGCGCGCCAGCGGAGAACGACGCCCGATGGAACTCTGCGAACGACATATACACATCGGGAATTGCGTGACGCAGCTCTCGGTGCAGCGGTCGAAGTTCCTGCAGGACGGCACGACCATGACTGTGTTCCATGACCTGGGTGCTCTCCACTGATTCCATACTTCGACGATGCGCCCGGCACCTGCCCCGGCAACAGAGACTTCGGACCCTTCCGTGAGCGTTGCCCCCGCCGACGTCGACCCCCCCCAACTAGGACGATCTGATGGCCACGACACGCGATGCAACGACGTTCTCGACGGGAACGGCGACCGATCAAGTGATCGCGGTGACACTGGCTGAACACCCGGCGATTAACGCCAGCCTGCAGGCAGCACACGTGGCCGCCTGGGAGGTCGTCGATCCCGTCGTGTTGGAACTGTGTCGTCTGCGCATCGCCCACCTGTTGGGCAACACTGCCGAGCTCGTCGTTCGCACACCCGGAACGACCGCGGCCGGCCTCGACGAGACGACAGTGCAACAGCTGCCGTCGTGGCCGACTTCGTCCGCGTTCACGGCGCGACAGCGCGCTTGTCTGGCGTTCTGCGAGCAATCGCTGATCGATGTCTCGAACGTGACCAACGAACAGACAGAGGCGATCAGCGCCGAACTCGGTGTGCAGGGCCTGGCGGACTTCGTCACCGCGCTGCTGGTGATCGAGCAACGTCAGCGACTGCGCTTGGCGTGGCCAGAAGGTGCCTGTGGCACTTCGTACCGACGCCGAACCGGTGCCAGGACAGCTGACCATGTTGGCGTTCGACCAAGAGGGTCGCCACTACTTCGTGTGACACGTGACTCCGCCATCCAACCGATCGTGACCAATCTGCCCACCTCGTGGCTCCGAACCAGGTGGACATGCAGTGAGTGCGGCCGACCGAACGGGGTACTGAGACGCGATGTTCCAGATCAGCGATACCCAGGCGAGCGACAACGTGTCGCTCGCCCTTCGTGCCGTGGCCGACGAGCCGCGCCTGACCAGCGCGTTGCAGCGTGCCGAAGCACTTCGC
>JANNFQ010000567.1:0-1800 GCA_031380045.1 Acidimicrobiaceae bacterium | reverse complement strand
TGGTCGGTGATCGGTGGTGTCAACACCGTGACGTCATCATCGAACGTCTCGACACCGATGCGTACGTCCGGAGGCATCGACGCAACGAACTCGTCGGCAGCTGCCTTGGCCGCGTCGATAGCTGGCCGCATGCTGCCGGAGGTGTCGATGGCAAGGATGACTTCCAGCTTGTCGGCCGGAACCTGGGCATCGACCTGGTCACTGAACGAGGCAGAACCCAGCCCGCACAGCACGAGCGGCAGGACGAGCCGCATGCCGCACTTCATCGGTGCCACACTTCGGCACCGCCGAACAGTCCGGCAGGAAGGGTGACTCCGTGCTGGCCGAGCTTTTCGACGAACTCGGGGCGGACGCCCGTGGGGACCAGGGCCCTGGCCTGATAGTCGTACCGGTAGATGTCCTGCAGCGTGATGACATCGCCTTCCATCGCGACCACTTCGGTCAGATGGCTGACACGTCGCGAGCCGTCGCGGAAGCGCTCGATCTGGACGATGAGGTTCAAGGCGGAAGCGATCTGCTCGCGGATGGCTCTCGTTGGAAGGTCGAAACCTGCCATCAACACCATGGTCTCCAACCGGGCAAGGGCATCTCGCGGAGCGTTGGCATGCACTGTGGACAGCGAGCCGTCGTGCCCGGTGTTCATCGCCTGCAACATGTCCAGTGCCTCGGCGCCACGAACCTCACCGATGATGATGCGGTCAGGACGCATACGCAGCGAGTTGCGGACCAGATCGCGGATGGTGATCTGCCCGTTTCCCTCGATGTTGGCCGGGCGAGCCTCGAGGCGGATCACGTGCTCCTGGTGCAACTGCAACTCGACGGCGTCTTCGATGGTGACGATCCGGTCCTCGTGCGGAACGAAGCTCGACAGGACATTGAGCAGTGTGGTCTTGCCGGTTCCCGTGCCGCCCGACACAAGGATGTTCATGCCGCCCTCCACGGTTGCGGCCAAGACCGTTGCCACCTGTTCGGTCATCGTCCCCATCGCGATCAAGTCGCTCGCCGTGAACGGATCTTTGGCGAACTTGCGGATGGTCAGGATCGAGCCGTCCAACGAAAGGGGCGGCACGATGACGTTGACCCGCGAGCCATCGGCCAGCCGGGCGTCCACCATGGGTGAGGCTTCGTCGATTCGCCGGCCGACCGATGAGACGATCCTGTCGACGACCCGGCGTAGGTGCTCCTCGGAGAAGAAGCGCACAGCGGTCTGCTCGATGACGCCGCCGCGTTCGACGTAGATGAAGTTGCTTCCGTTGACCATGACCTCGGTGACGGTCGGGTCGATCAGGAACTGCTCGATGGGACCAAGGCCCATCACATCACGGGCGATGTCCTGCACCAAACGCTGCCGCTCGTGCGGCGACAGCGCTGTTTCGGTGGCGTCCATGAGTGCGCCGATCTCGGTCAGAACGAGCGATTGCAACTGCTCCTCGTTGGTGGCCTCGAACAGCCGGGTGCCGAGGCGGTCGAACAGCTCGTCATGCACCTTGGCCTTGAAGTCGCCCAACCCATCGACAGTCAGGTTGTGGGTGGGTGCCTGCCGCCATGCGTTGGCGACCTCGCCCCGCTGCACCGCAGCCTGTTGGGCCTGGGTGATGCGCTCGCTGAGGGTCATCGCCGCCACACTTTTCGCGTCGTCTCGGTGTTGACCGGCGCGTAGATCTGCGCCAACAACTGCAGCTGCTTAGCCACCGCCGACTTCGGCTCGCTGATGACCACCGGGGTGCCCAGGTTGAGCGACAAGGGGATTTCTCGGCTCGAAGGAATCGAGCACGAGATCTTCAACCCGATCGCCTCTTG
>JANNFQ010000533.1:0-7157 GCA_031380045.1 Acidimicrobiaceae bacterium | reverse complement strand
ATCGCCTGATCGACCAGCGTGGCACCCGACCCGCCGTACTCCTCGGGATAGCTGAGCGAGGTCAGCTCCATGGCCTTCAACGCCTCGAACGTGGCCCACGAGTACTCGGCGCTGCGGTCGATCTCGGCGGCCAGCGGGGCGATCTTGTCGGCCACGAACTGCCGAAGCACGGCCCGGAATTCGCGTTGGGTATCCGACAGGGTCATTCCCTGCCGCTCAGGCTCACTCATGGGGCTCACGCATCAGCCCATCGTGCCAACCACATGCTTTGACGTCAAATGACCCCCGTCGGCCAACTTGCCACGAATTTAGCGGTAAACGACCAATCCGAATCCAGGCTGGCCCCGAACCGCTGGCATGACATCCGCCGAAACCCGCACGCCAAGTCGCGTGCGCTCTGCCACCGGCGGTCTGCTGGCCGGCGGCGCTGCGCTGGGCATCGGCGAACTGGTGGGTGGCTTCCGCTCGACATGGCAGGGCCCCGTGGTCTCTGTCGCCGAGGCGACCATCGATGCTGTGCCGCGGTCCGTGAAGGACTTCGCGATCGAGCAGTTCGGCAAGAACGACAAGGTCGCGCTGATCGTGGGCATCCTGGCCTTCAGCATCGTGTTCGCAGCCGTGCTTGGCCTGATCGCCCGACGCAGCCTGGTGGTCGCATCGGTCGGCTTCGCGGTGTTCGCAGCCGTCGGCGTGTGGGCATCGCAACAACTCGTCGGCGCCGGCATCTCCGCCGTGCTGCCCAGCCTGGCCGCCGGTGCTGGCGGCATCGGTGCCCTGGTCGCCCTGACTCGCTCGGCCGCTGACGACGTCCGACCGTTGGCAGGCCCCGATGTCGATGCCGATCGCGGCTCGACGGAACCGGCGATGCTGTCCCGCAACGATCGCCCGTCACGACGCGCCTTCCTGGCGATGTCGGGCACCATCGCCATGGTTGCGGCCGTATCTGCGGCAACCGGTCGCGGACTGCGCAGTCGCTTCAGCGCTGCATCGTCTCGGGCTGCTGTCGTTCTTCCCCCGGCAGCCGCGCCCCTTGCAGTTGCTGCCACGTCGGTCAGCGTCCAGGCATCGGGTGTCAGTCCGTTCTACACGCCGAACAGCAAGTTCTATCGAGTCGACACGGCGCTGGCCGTACCGCAGGTGCAGGCCGAGAACTGGACGTTGAAGGTCACCGGTCTGGTGGACCGCGAGATCGAGATCAGCTACAACGATCTGCTGGCTCGGAATCTGGTGGAGCAGGACATCACCTTGACCTGTGTCTCCAACACCGTCGGCGGTGGCCTGACCGGCACTGCCCGCTGGCTGGGCCTTCCGCTGAGCGAACTGTTGGACGAGGCAGGCGTCGATGGGTCTGCCGATCAGATCATCGGCCGGTCGGTCGACGGTTACACGTGTGGCTTCCCGGTCGAGGCGGCGTACGACCGTCCTGCGTTGATCGCCGTGGGTATGAACGGCGAGCCATTGCCCATCGATCACGGTTTCCCGGCCCGGCTGATGGTGTCGGGCCTGTACGGCTACGTGTCGGCCACCAAGTGGCTGACTGAGATCGAGCTGTCGCGTTTCGACGCCTTCGACCAGTACTGGGTCGAGCGTGGTTGGGATCAACAGGCGCCGATCAAGTTGATGTCACGCATCGACACCCCCCGCACGCTTGCCAAGGTGCCCGCCGGACCGTTCGTGATCGGCGGCGTCGCCTGGGCCCAGACGGTCGGCATCTCGAAGGTCGAAGTCGCCATCGACGACGGCGATTTCATCCTGGCCGAGCTCGCCGACGAACTGAGCGTCGATACCTGGCGCCAATGGAAGTCGAACTGGGATGCAACTCCCGGTCGCCATCGCTTGACCGTTCGCGCCACCGACTCCAACGGCCAGCTGCAGACCGACACCCGCGCCGATCCGTTCCCCAACGGAGCCAGCGGCTGGATGTCCATCTTCGTGGATGTACAGGACGCCTGATGGCGAATCCAACATCCGCCCCACTCTCGTGTGCGCCATCCGGCGCGCACGAGGCCCACGGCTCAGCGTGAACCGTGTCGTACAACACCCCCACACGAAAGCAGGAATGAGAAATGAGAGCAATCAAGTTCCCGACCGGAACCTCCGCCCAACGCACCTTCGCTCGGAGCGCCTTCGTTCTGGCGTCACTTTCCATGGTGGCCGCTGCATGTGGCAGCGATAGCAACGACGCTGCGTCCACCGCAGCTCCGGCCGCCGAGGCCTCGGTCGCAACCGATGCCGCTGCGACCCCGGCGACAGATGTGACCGACTCGACCACCGACTCGACGGCGATCGCAGCGATGGATTCGTCGAAGATCTGCTCGGCCGACGACATCGTCGCTGCCGTTCAGGGTGGCGACTCGGAAGGCACCCTGGAAGGCATGACCGACGACCCGGTGGCAACCGCTGCGTCGAACAACCCGGTCCTGACCACCCTGGTCGCGGCAGTCGGTGCAGCCGGTCTGGGCGACACGCTGAACGGCGCCGAGGCGCTGACGGTCTTCGCACCCACCGACTGCGCATTCGCCGCGCTCGACCCGGCCACTCTTGAAGCCGCGCTGGCCGACCCCACGGGTCTGCTGACCACCGTGTTGGGCTTCCACGTGATCCCCGAGCGTCTCGAAGCGGCAGACCTGGCCGGCATGACCGAGTTGACGACCTTCACGGGTGAGGTCCTGCCGATCGCAGTCGACGGCGACACCATCACGTTGAACGGCGGCGCAGCCACCGTCATCGTCGGCGAGATCCAGACCGCCAACGCGACGGTCTACCTGATCGACAACGTCATGCTGCCCCCGTCGGTCACGGGCTGAACCACACAGGCCGAGCCGGCCGTCTGAACGGCAGAATCTCCCCCCAAGACAGGCCCCGGGTCGTCGTCCCTTTCGGCGATGGCCCGGGGTCTTGGCGTTCTCTGCCGCGGCGTCGGGCCGCTGTCGGGCGGCCGTGCCATCGGCGGCGCGTCGCCACTTCGGAACGGGGAACTCCGATGTCCTCAATTCACACCATGGACTCAGGCGCCGACGAGATCCTTCCAGCGGCCGGGGAACGCCGCCGTGACCTGTGCCGGCAACATACGCAGCGTCGCCTCGGGCACCCGGTCGACCAACTGACGGCTGGCGTCGTACGCGTGGCCCACGTTGGCCTGGCCGGCGAACAACCCGCGACGCAGCTGCACTAGCTCGGCCGGCGGGTCGGTGTCGAGGAAGCCCCAGATGGTGAAGGCGATGGTCAGGTCGTGCACCACCGGCGCCCGGCTGAACATCGACGCCCGCCGCAACGCGATGCCCAGGCAACCCCGCACCGCGTCGTCGATCGACTCGCCGGTAGCGACGTGGATTCGTGGTCGGAACGTGTTGGCGATCTTGATCGCGAACCCTTGGTCGGGGCCTTGAAAGCCCATGCGACCACCCTCGGGCTGGAACCCATGGATCTCGGCCGGGCGGTCGGGCATCCACGCCCCAGGCACGTGGTCAGGCGACTCATAGCCACGCGAGTCGTCGGTCGGCGAGACAGGGGCAAACTTCGGTGCAGCCATGGACCCTCTTTCTACCGCGTCCGGGGCAGCCGGACATCGCCGACATCAGCTGGGAACGTGCAGCAGCCCGAAGATCAGGCCTTCCTCTAGCGCGCGCCACGACGATTCGATGATGTTGGTGCTGACGCCGATGGTGGTCCAGGTGCGCTCGCCGTTGCTGAAGTCGATGAGCACACGGGTGACCGCACCGGTCGCGGTGGCGCCGTCGAGGATTCGTACCTTGTAGTCGGTCAGGTGCACCCGGTCCAGCGAGGGATATGCGGTCCGCAACGCAGCGCGCAGTGCTGTGTCGATGGCGTTGACCGGGCCGTTGCCCTCGGCGGTGTGCACATGGCGTTGCGCTTCGTCGCCGGTGGGTACCCACACCTTCACGGTGGCCTCCGTGGTGAAATCGCCGTTGGGCAGTTCGTCGGTGATCACGCGCATGCTCTCGACACGGAAGAAGCTCTGCTCCCATCCGGCAGCGCGGCGCATCAGCAACTCCAGCGACGCGTCGGCCGCCTCGAAGTGATAGCCCTCGTGCTCGAGCCGCTTCAGATCGTCGATGACTTGGTTGACCGCCGGGCCATCCATGCTCAGGCCCAACTCGTCGGCCTTCATCTGGATGGTCGCTCGGCCGGCCATCTCGCTGACCACGAACCGAGTGCCGTTGCCGATCAACTCGGGGTCGACGTGCTCGTACGCATCTTTCGCCCGGGCGATGGCGCTGACATGCAGCCCAGCCTTGTGAGCAAATGCCGATGCGCCGACATATGGCGCCTGTGGGTTCAGCGGGCGGTTCAACACCTCCGCCACGTGGTTGCTGACCGCGGTCAGCCGTTCGATGCGCCCCTCGGGCAGACACGACATGCCCAGCTTCAACTGCAGGTTGGGGATGACAGTGGTCAGGTTGCAGTTGCCGGTGCGCTCGCCCAACCCGTTCAGGGTGCCCTGCACATGGCGGGCGCCGGCGCGCACCGCCGCCATCGAGTTGGCCACTGCGCAGCCCGTGTCGTCGTGGCAGTGGATACCGATGATGACGTCACTGCCCACGTGGCGATGTACCTCGCCCACGATGTGCTCGACCTCGTGCGGCAACGAGCCGCCATTGGTGTCGCACAGCACGACATGTGACGCGCCCTTCACCACGGCCGCTTCCAAGGCGCGCAGCGCGAACTCGGGATTGCGTTTGAACCCGTCGAAGAAGTGCTCCATGTCGACCAACACCTGGCGCCCTGCGCCGGTCAGGAAGGCGACGCTGTCGGCGATCATCGCCTCTCCCTCGTCCAGCGTGGTCTGCAATGCGTTCAGGACGTGATAGTCCCAGCTCTTGGCCACGATGCACACGCTGGTGGTGTTGGCGTCCAACAGGTTGCGCAGGGTGACATCGTCGTCGACCTTGCCCTTTGGGCGCCGGGTGGAACCGAACGCCACCATCGTCGACGAGGTCAATTTCAGCTCGTTGACAGCGCGAGCGAAGAACTCGATGTCTTTCGGGTTCGCGCCCGGCCACCCGCCTTCGATGAAATGCACACCCAAGAAGTCGAGCTGCTGGGCGATGCGCAGCTTGTCATCGACAGTCGCCGAAACGCCTTCCACCTGCAGGCCGTCGCGCAACGTGGTGTCGAAGACTTCGACCTCGACGGGCGTGCCTGTACTGGCGAGTTCGCTGGTGCTCATACCGATGTCCTGTCTGAACGGGTGTCCGAGTGATGCAGCATCCGAGAAATGAAACAGCCGCCCCGAAGGACGGCTGCAGGCGCACGTGGATGCTCCACGTGCGCTATCGAATGATGATGATGCAGGCGAGATGGGTGTCGGTCGGCAACGTCACGTCGATGATTGTGCCCGCTCGACTGCCGATCGTCAACCAGGCCCGATCGTCGACCCCCAATACGCCTCACTTGGCGAGCCAATTGTGCATAAAGCTGTGCATCACCCTGTGCACGAATGGTGGACGAACCAGAAACTTCTGGGGATGGCGGGGTGATCTGGTGGATAACCCTGTGTATTGAAAAATACCGCTTGACCTGGCGAAACAGGGGGAGCAAAGTAGGCGACGCACCGGCAAGCGCATGCCAACCGGAGCCCGAGGAACGGCCTCGAGCGAGTAGTGCTTCCCCTTGGGGAGGTGGCCTCGATCGAGATCCAACCGGGTTCACGAGGCGGAAGCGGGGTCGGTGGGGAATCATTCGCTGCCAGCGGAGTCGGAACCGGGCAACCGGGGAACGGCCGAGATGGTGTTGTCGAAACGGGGTGCTCCGGGTAACCGGGGTGCAAACGACGACAGGTCGGGGAAGAACGAACCGGGCAACCGGGTCGAGGCAACCGGCCGTTGGCGTGGCCGAGCCGGGTGACCGGGGCTGGAGGCGTCGACAAAGCGAATCGCCCGCCAGAGCGCAAGCTCTGACGGGCGATGACTTTGATCGGACGAAGGGTAACACCGGGTGATCGATCAGAAGTGGATGGTTCCCACCCTTGAACCGCCCTGTGTGGCGCGCTGGCTCCGGCTGGCAGCGCTGCACAGGGCGTTTCTCTGTTCTGCTCGAGGTCACCCAGCTTCACCCTCATCAGCGCCCCGGCCGCTCGCGTCGAGTCGTGCTGCGTCACTGGCGGAGCAGGGCTGGTCCGAGCAGGAGCACTGTGATGTCGACTTCGCCACGACGCACGTGGCGTTCTCGACAGGCGCCCGCTCCACGCGGCGTCACACGGCGAGCTCGCACCAGTCTTTGTAGGCGTCCTCTTGGCCGCGCACTGCGCGGGCGTAGACCTCGGCGATGGCCTTGGTCATCGGGCCGGGGCACGGCACTGCGCGATCGTCGACCGAGTTGACCGAACTGATCTCGGCCGCGGTGCCGCACACGAAGATCTCCTCGGCGATGTACAGATCGCTGCGGGCGATGTTGTCGACCCGGGCGTCGAAGCCCAGATCGCGGGCGATGGTCATGACCGAGCTCTGGGTGATGCCCTCCAGCGCACCGGCCGACAGCGGCGGCGTCAGGATGATTCCGTTGCGCACAGCGAAGATGTTCTCGCCCGTGCATTCGGCAATCAGGCCGTTGGGGGCCAGCATGATCGCTTCGTCGTAGCCGGCCTTCAACGCCTCGACCTTGGCCAGCGAGCTGTTGACGTAGTTGCCGACGGTCTTTGCGGCCGGCGGCATGGTGTTGTGATCGTGGCGAGTCCACGACGAGATCTTCATGCGCACGCCCTTCTCGACCGCATCGTCGCCCAGGTACGCGCCCCATGGCCAGCACGCGATTGCCACGTCCACCGTGCACGGCAATGTGTTCAGGCCCATCTCGCCGTAGCCGTAGTACGCGATGGGGCGCACGTAGCAGCCGGGCAACCCGGTGGAGGCCACTGTTGCCTTCGTCGCCGACACCAGTTCATCGACGGTGTACGGAATCTCCATGCCCAGGATGTGCGCGCTGCGGAACAATCGTTGGATGTGCTCGGTCAGCCGGAACACCGCAGGGCCCTGCTTGGTCTCGTATGCCCGAATGCCCTCGAACACCCCGGTGCCGTAGTGCAAGGTGTGGGTCAGGATGTGCACCTGCGCCTTGTCCCAGTCGACGAGCTCGCCGTTCATCCAGATCTTGGGAGTGGGTTGGATCGGCATCGGTGCCCCTTGGGTGTTCGCGCC
>JANNFQ010000508.1:0-17317 GCA_031380045.1 Acidimicrobiaceae bacterium | reverse complement strand
AGAGCAGACGCTGCGAACGGTGACCGATGCGGCGACCCTGTTGGGCATGCAGGCTGTGGTCGAGACGGTCACGGTGGATGCGAGTGTCAGTCGCTACTGCGTCGACCTGGCGATCGCGACCCGTCGCCACCAGCACGCAATGCTCGGCGCGTCACCGCGCGGGTCGCTGGCGTTGATGTTGACTGCGCGCTCGTTCGCCGTGATCTCGGGACGCGACTACGTGACGCCCGAAGACGTGAAGGCGGTCGCGCCCGCCGTCCTGGGGCACCGCATCACGGTGCGGCCCGAACTGTGGATGAGTGCTGCGTCAGGGGCCACCGTCACGGCAGAGGTGCTGTCGTCGGTGCCAACCCCGTCGGCGCGCGAGCCCGACAACCAGGCAATGTGAGCCGGCGCCGATGACACCCTGGCGTCGTCAACGCGACGGATCGCTGTTGCCGCAGTCCGGCTGGCAGCCGACGATTGCTCATCTGCGCGCCTCGGCGACCGGAGTCATCCTGGCGATAGCGGCCGTGCTGGTTCGTCGCCCCGATCTGCTCGTCATCGCCACGCCGGTGCTGGTCATCGCGGTGTGGTCGAACTGGCTGCGTCCGGTACGTGATCCGAGTGCGGCCGATCATCTGGCGCATCACACTGTGCGAGAGGGCGAGGCGACCACATGGCGCGTCACGGTGTCCGATGTCCGCAAGGACATCCCGCCCGACGGCGGGACGGTCGACGGGACGATCGCCGGGAGGTTTGCTGGGAGGATTGCCGGGCCCTCGCTGCGCGCCAGCGGTGCGGCCGAGGTGGTCACCGCGATCTTGGCCGCGCCTCCGTTCAGCACGCTCGAGCCGGCGACCGGAGTGGTGTCGTCGGTTGTCGACAATGGCGACGTCCTGCTGACGATCTCCGTTCGCTCGACGCGCTGGGGGCGGCGATTGATCGGGCCGGCTCGCGTGGTGGCGACCAGTGCGTGGGCCGCCTTCCGATGGACGGCGGGCAGCGAGCCGCCACGAACGGTCACGACCCTGCCGTTGCCGTCGGTGTTCGACTCGTCGTCGCCCGCGGTTCACCCCGTGGGCCTGGTGGGTCTGTCGCGATCCGCGCGACCGGGTGACGGCAGCGAGTTCGCCAGCGTTCGACCGTTCCAGTCAGGTGATCGGTTGCGTCGAATCCACTGGCCGCGATCGATGCGCACCGGAACCTTGCACGTCACGTCGACGTGGTCCGATCAGGACAGCCATGTCGTGATCGTCGTCGACGCGTTCAACGACCTTGGCGAGAGCGAAGGCATCGACGGTCAGGCATCCAGTCTGGACATCACCGTGCGCGCTGCCGGCGCAATCGCCGAGCATCATCTGCGTCGCGGTGATCGCGTCGCCGTCCACGTGCTGGGCGCGCGCGGTGTGGTGCGCGTGCCCACCGCCACCGGTTCGGCGCACCTCCGTCGAGTCCTCGACACGTTGGCCACCATCGAGCCAGGCACCGACGTTCGCGATCACGGTGGGCTGCAACTGGGCCTGGCCGAGGGCGCTCTGGTGGTCATGCTGTCGCCGCTCATCTCGCCGCTCGCGCTGCAACGAGCGTTCGCGCTCGCCACTCGGGGATTGACGGTGGTCGTGGTCGACACGCTGCCGTCGGGGATCGTCGAGGATGACCAGACCGATCCGTTCCACGGGGTTGCCTGGCGGATCCGCCTGCTCGAACGCCATCGCGAGCTGCGACGCATTCAACAGGCAGGTGTACCGGTGGTGCAATGGCGCGGGCCTGGCAGCCTGGATCAGGTGCTGCGCGACCTGCATCGTCACGCGTCCAGACCGCGGATGGCGCGTCGATGAGCCTGACTCGGCTGGACCTCGTTCAAAACGAGATCGCCTCGTGGACGGTCGATCAGATCGTCCTGCGGTTGGCGGTGGTGGCCACCCCGCTGGTCGCCATCTCTGCTGCCTTCGCCGGCGCGTCCAGTTGGTCGCCATGGCTGCTGCTGTTGGTCCTCGTTGGCGCGGTCGACTGCGCGACGCAGATCGAGTCGAATCTCGGACTGCTGATGATCCTGTTGCTGGCGTGGCACTGGGGGGTGACTGTCGATGATCTGCGCACACCGTGGACACTGGTGGCAGCACTCGCACTCGCCCTGTTCCACACGGCCATGGCCGCCGCGGCCTCGGTGCCATCAGCCGGGCAATGGTCTGCCGCGATGCGCATCCGTTGGCTGCGACGGTTCGGTGTCGTCGCCACCCTCACGCTGGCCTCGTGGTTGGCTCAGGTTGCGCTGGCCGGTTCACGGCTAACAGGCAGCGGGCTGTTGCTGTTCGTCGCGCTCGTGGCGATGACCGCAACGGCGTTGCTGTTGCGAGCCGGCGCCCTCTCGCGTCATTGACGCCTCGAACCTATGCCCAGGTCAGCGTGGCGTCTGCGCCGCCGCCGTTCTCGTAGAACTCCATGACCAGGGTGTGCGTACCGGCGGTGACGGCGGTCGAGCCACTGGTCGTGCCGTATCCACGGTCGTTCCAGTAGTTCACGACCAGCACGCCGTCGAGGTACAGGCGGCCGCCGTCATCAGAGCCGACGGTGAAGTTGTAGGTGCCAGCCGTGAACGTGACGGTCTTGGTCCAGCGAGCCGAGAAGTGGTCGGCGGGAATGCCCGACGCCGGTGATCCGCCACCCCAATGGAAGTTGACATCGGCATCGTTGCGACACAGCGCCGGAGACCCAGTGAGGTTCTGGTTGGCGTAGTACTCGCCGACCCAGCCGGCATACGGTCCGGGACACGCTGTGGTGCCGACAGCAGTGGTGCCAGATGAGGCACCGACCCCGCTGCCTGCGCCGCACGAGAAGTGCGGTGCGCCGCCGTCGGTGCCCGGTGTCATCGTCAAGGTCCAGTTCTCGCCGGTTGCGACGGTGCCCGGAGCGTTGCTGCCGACTGCGGCCGCATTCAGGTTCACGCCGTCGGGCAACGTGAGGGCCTCGGGGCTAGACGACGTCATCGCCAGCATGGTTGGTGGATACGCCGCGTTCGAGGCCAGGTAGACGACTGCGCCCGCCTTGGCGGCATCCAGCGACGAGGTGCACGCGGCGTCGCTGCCCTTCTCGGTCAACGCCCCGATGCCCACGACGGCAACCGCCGACAGGATGCCGACCAGCACGATCGCAATGACGATCTCGACCAGCGTGAAGCCCTGGTCGCGCCCGCAGTGTTCATTGTTCATCAGAGTCTCCTTGCAGTTCCGCCGTCGTCGCCCTCGGGTCGAGTGCGATGAACTTCCCCACGAATGGTCCGGGGGCAGCGATGGCGCGCCAGGAGGTCTGCGTTACTGACCAGCCAATCGTTCAACGATGGGGGCGAAGGCGTGCGCCCGGTCGGCTTGCACCACGGTGTACGAGTAGCCCCATCGCTGCCGGCGCCGGTGCAGTTGATCGACGATCTGTTCGACCGAGCCGGCCAACACGATGGGAGACTCCAGTGCGTCATCGGCGTCGACGCCGAAACGCGCAGCCATGCGGTCGCGAACCAATGTCGTGTCGTCGGTGACCACCGCCGCCGAGATCCATGCCGTGAACTCGAGGGCATCGAAGCGATCACCCGCGGCGTCTCTGATCAGATCGAACTTCCGGTCGATGGCTGGAACCAACGCGTCTCGAGCGGTGCTGGCATCTGGCGCCCCGGGCAGCGACGGGTTCACACCGATGATGTCAGCGTGGGTGGCCGCGAAGGTCAGCAGCCGCTGACCGCCGCCGGCGATGATGATCGGCGGCCCGTCTACGTTGTATGGCTTGGGCGTGCCGTCCAGATCGGCGATCTGGTAGTGCTGACCGTGGAAGGTGAACGGGCCGTGATCGGCGAACAACCCGCGCAGCACCGTGGTGTGCTCGATCAGCCGATCGACGCGGACACCGGGTGGGTCGTGACGAATACCGGAACGGCTGTAGTCCAGCGGGTTGTACCCAGCGCCCAGACCGACCTCGAGGCGGCCCTCTGACAACACGTCGATGGACGCCAGCTCGCGCGCCAGCACGGCCGGATTGCGGAAGTCGCACGCCAGCACCATGGGCGCCACGATCAGTCGGGTCGTCGCTGCGGCCGCTGTGGCCATGGCGGTGATCGGCCCGAAGCCCTCGTGGAAGTGATCGGGAACGAACAGCGTCGCGTACCCGAGTCGCTCGAGTTCGCGAGCCGACTTGGCCCACGAAATCGACGGGAAGGGTCGCATCATCTCGACACCGAATCTGAACCGGCGCGGATGCGGACCGGTCATCGCGGACCGAGCTCGTGCATCGCGTCCAATCGATCGGCGATGCCGGCGCGGATCTTGTTGCGGTCGGGTGTGACGCCGCCTGCGCCATACATGGCACCACTGCGCGGCATCGGCCTGGGTGGGTTGCGCGCGTATTCGATGGCGTCGGTCAGATCGGTGGCGAACGCCTCGGTCACACCGGGCTGTGTGTTGGGTCGCGTCACGCAGAAGTGCAATGCCGGCGGCAACTGCAGACCGTTCATGCGCCAGCCGTGCTGGGCCAGACCATCGTTGACGTGGAAGATGTCCAGCTCGTCCGAACGGAACGACACGTTGAACACCGAGTCGCCGATCAGGATCAGTTCGGGATGCGACCGCACCGCTGCCTTGATCTCGCCGGCGGTACGGAAGATGTCGTTGGCGATCGAGCGATAGCCCTGCTTGCCCAGGTGCAACATGGATGCCCAGGTGGCCGCGATCAAACCGCCGGACCGACTGCCGCCCATGCTGGGTGACGCGTACGCCCCGCCCGGCCAGCCGTCGATGATCATGTACTGGTTGCGGCGAAGTTCTTTGGGCCGGAACAACAGCACCGAGCTGCCCTTCAGCGCGTAGCCGTACTTGTGCGTGTCGGCCGACATCGAGGTCACGCCGGGCACCCGGAAGTCGAACGGCGGCACCTGATACCCCAGGCCCTCGGCCCACGCCAGGATGAACCCGCCCAGGCATCCATCGACATGCAGACCGATGTCGTGCTGCAGCGCCAGTTGACCCAGCTCTGTGATGGGGTCGATCAACCCGTGCGGGTACGTGCCCGCCGTGCCGACGATGGCCACGGTGTTCGGGCCGATGTGGTCACGCACGAAGTCCAGGTCGACGACGAAGTCGTCGGTGACTGGCGCCTTGATCAGCTCGATGCCGAAGTAGTGGCACCCCTTGTCGTGCGCCGGGTGCGCGGTGACCGGCATGATGATCTGTGGCCGATCGATGCCTTTCACGTTGCGGCCCCACTCGCGGTAGGTCAGCATCGCGGTGACCAGGCTCTCGGTGCCGCCCGACGTGACCAGACCGCTGGTGCCCTCGTCGCCGTTCAACATCTCGGCAGTCATCGCGATGATCTCGGCCTCTAACTTGGTGGCGCTGGGATACATGTCGCGCTGCAGCACGTTGGCGTGGGCGTAGTACCCGAACGCCTCGGTCAGGAAGCTGTAGTGATCGTGGTCGCCCGAGTAGATCGAACCGCTGACACGGCCGCTGTCGCCCTTGCGGTCTTCTTCGGTCGACATCTCGCGCAACTCGCGCAGGATCTGCTCGCGGGGCACGCCGGTCTCGGGAATCACCGCGTGCACCTCGTACCGATCGGCATAGGGATGCATGGGTGACGTGGGTCGTCGGGTGTCGGTCATGAGGGAATTTCCTTCGGTGCGTTGAGTGAGTCGTAGAACGGTGTGATGCGCTGGTGGAAGTCCACGAACGCATCGAGAGTGCGTCGGTAGTGGGCGTGGCCGCCGGTGGAGGGTTCGTGCACCTGGGCTGTTGTCAGCAAGGAGGGCACGTCGTGAATGCACAGCTGGTCTGCCTCGGACAGCGCCAGTAAGGCGGCCCCGTGGGCGTTCGTGGTAGAGCAGTTGGCCAGCCGGCGAACGGATACACCGAAGCAGTCAGCCAGTATCTGGCCCCACAGCGGTGACGCTGCTCCGCCGCCACCCAACGAGACCTCGGCGTAGGTGTTGCCGGCCAGCGTCGAGAACGCAGGCAGCAGCCACGCAGCGTTCATGGCCACCCCCTCCAGCACCGCGCGCGCCATGTCGGCCCGCGTACTGGTGAGGCCGAGATTGACGAAGCCGCCGCGCATCGCTCGTTCGCCGCCCGGCGCCATCGAGCCGATCAGCCATGGCAGGAACATCACGCCGTGCGCGCCGACCGGCACCGTGGCTGCGGCAGTCAGCACGCGGTCGAACGCATCGAGCGGGGCGGCGTGGCCCAGGCCGTCGTCGGGGAAGACGACATTGTTGACGAACACGTCCAGGGCCTTGCCGCCGATGCCGTTCTCGGCGACCAGGAAGTACTGACCGGGCAACGGGCTGGGTGCGGTGGTCAGCGAGTGCTGGGCATCCAGCCGCTTCGACGCAACGTGTGTGGCCATCACCGATGTCGTGCCGATGATCAACCCGCACGCAGTGGCGTCGATGGCGCCGGTGCCCACACTGGAGGTGACCGAATCGATGGTGGCGCCGGCCACCACCGAGTGGCTGGACACACCCAGATGGTCGGCGGCAGACGACGTGATCGAGCCACGCCGTGATCCGAGCGGCACCAAGGTAGGCAGCTTCGACAGCTCCATCTTCGAGATCTCGAGCAACTCGTCGCAGTACTCGGTGGCACCCCACAACCGATTGTCCATGGCCAGCATGGGGAACATGGTGTTCTGGGTTGCAGTGACGCGGCCGGTCAACCGGGCAGCGATCGCATCCATCGGCTCGACGAAGGCGGCGGCTGCCGCATACACATCGGGCTGCTGCGAACGGATGAAGGCCACGTGGCCGATGTCGTCGTTTCCCGATGGCGCCATGCCATGCACGTCCAGCCAGCGTTGCCGGACCGCAGGGTCTCGTGCGGCCTGGCTGGCCGGGTTGTGTCGACGCCCGCGAGCGTCCATCCACATGATGGCGTTACCCACCGGCCGGCCGTCGGTGGCAACCGGCACTGTGGAGGTGTACTGACTGGTGACCGCGATCACGTTGACATCTGCGGCCGCCAGCCCTGCGTTGGCGATGGCGCGCCGCGAACAACGTCCGATGGCCTGCCACCAGTTCTCGACGTCCTGTTCGACCCCTCCGTCGCCACCGCGGTCGGTGAAGATCATCGGTAGCACCTCGCCCGTACCAGCCAACACCCTTGCAGCCTGGTCGACCACGGCCACTTTCACGCCGGTGGTGCCGAGATCGATCGCCAGGACGTTCATCGGGCGCTCACGCGCCGGTCCAGGGCAACGCTGCGTCGGGGCCGGGGAAGTGGCACGCGACGGCGTGGCCGGCGGCCTGGACGTCGGCAGAGCCGGGTGCCAGCACCGGTTCCTCTTTGGCGCAGCGCGCCTCGGCACGCCAGCACCGTGTGCGGAACCGGCAACCCGATGGCGGGTTGATCGGACTGGGCAGTTCGCCGCTGAGCACGATGCGCTTGCGCTGATGTTCGCGGCGAGGGTCGGGGATGGGCACGGCCGACAGCAGTGCCTGCGTGTACGGATGTTGTGGTGATGCGTAGACCTGATCTGCGGGGCCCGACTCGACGATCTTGCCCAGGTACATGACCGCGACACGATCGGCGAGCTGGCGAACCACAGCCAGGTCGTGGGCGATGAACAGGTACGACAACCCCAGCCGTGCCCGCAGGTCGATCAGCAGTCGCATGATCTCAGCCTGGATGCTGACGTCCAATGCCGACACTGGTTCGTCCAACACCAGCAGCGCCGGCGAGATGGCCAACGCGCGGGCGATGCCCACACGCTGACGTTGACCGCCGGAGAACTCGTGCGGGTACCGATCGAGGTGCTCGGGTCGCAACTGGACCAGTTGCAACAGTTCGTCGACGCGGGCGCTGACGGCCGATGCCGATTCGCCGTGCACCTCCAGCGGTTCGGACAACAACTTGCGCACGGTGAGCCGCGGGTGCAAAGAGGCTTGCGGGTCTTGGAACACGATCTGCACGTGACGTCGCGCTTTGCGCAAATCTCCGGCGCCGAGTTTCAGCAGATCCTGGCCGCGGAAGTGCACCGAGCCGCTGGTTGGTTCGATCAGTCGCAAGATGCAACGGCCGGTGGTCGATTTGCCGCAACCCGATTCGCCAACCAGAGCCAACGTCTCGCCCTGTTGCAGATCGAAGCTGATACCACTGACGGCATGCACGACTGCGGTGCGGCCGCCGTCGTGAACGCGGAACTCTTTCACCAGATCGGCAACGTGCAGGATGGGCTCGGTCATCGCCGCGTACCGGCTCCGGTCAAGACATCGCACGCCGCCATCGTGTCGCCGTGCTGGGTCAGCATCGGCTCGGCCAGATCGCACGACTCGATGGCGTACGAGCACCGCGGCGCGAACGGGCACCCTGGCGGCAATGACAGCGGCGACACAGCGACACCGGGAATGGAGACCTGCACATCGTGACGAATGTCCAAGCGCGGCAGGCAGTCCAGCAGGCCACGCGTGTACGGGTGCGCGGGCGCCTCGAACAGTGGCAGCACTGAACCGGTCTCGGCGATGCGTCCGGCGTACATGACGGCCACGCGGTCGGCCGCGCCGGCAACCACGCCGAGGTCGTGGGTGATCAACACCAGCGCCAGCCCACTCTCGCGGCGCAGTTCGTCCAGCAGTTCCATGATCTGTGCCTGGACGGTGACGTCCAGCGCAGTGGTGGGCTCGTCGGCGATGAGTACAGCCGGGTTGTTGGCGATGGCCATGGCGATCATGATGCGTTGGCGCATGCCGCCCGACAGCTCGTGCGGGTATGACTCGCAGCGTCGTGCGGCTTGCGAGATGGCGACCCGGTCCACCAGTTCGATGGCGCGCTGGGCTGCGGCCTGCTTCGACAGATGGGGCTGATGGGCGCGCATGACCAGCGACAGTTGCCGGCCGATGGTCAACACCGGGTTCAACGACGTCATCGGATCTTGGAAGATCATCGAGACCTTCGCGCCACGAATGGAGCGCAATCGCCCGGTGTCCAGACCAACGAGTTCGGTGCCGTCGAACACCGCCGAGCCGGTGACGCGGGCGCCCTGCACCAGCCCCAGGATGGCCAGCATGGTGACGCTCTTGCCGGACCCCGATTCGCCGACAACGGCCAACGTCTCGCCGGGCAGCACATCCAGGCTGACACCCCGCACAGCAGGGGCCGGCCCGTCGGGCGTGTTGAAGGTGACACGTAGGTCGCGCACCTGCAGGATGGGAACTTGGCCGGTGCCGGTGACAGTCATCGGCCCGAGTCCTTCATGTCGCCCAGGTCTTTCACGTCGAACGTGTCGCGCAACGCATCGCCGACGAAGTTGAACGCCAGCACGACCAACAGGATGGCGATGCCGGCGGCGGCGGCGATCCACCACTGATAGAAGTTCGTGGCGCCTTCGGTGATCATCGCGCCCCACTCGGGCGATGGCGGCCGAGCACCCAGGCCGATGAAGCTGAGCGAGGCGGTCAACAGCACCACCTGACCGAAGTCCATGGTGGCGTTCACGAGCACGGGCGTGTACGACATGGGCAAGATGTAACGGCGCACGATCAGCCATCGCGACGCGCCGATGGCGTGTGCCGATTCCACGAACTCGCGTTGCTTGACGGCGATGACCTGTGCTCGCAGCAGGCGCGCGTAGATGGGCCACCACACCAGCACCATCGCGATCAATGCGTTGCGGATGCCAGGGCCTAGCGACGCGGTGATGGCCATGGCCAACAGGATGGGCGGGAAGGCCATGGTGATGTCGACGGCGCGCATCAGCACGGCGTCGATCCATCCACCGAAGAAGCCGGCAGCGGCGCCGACGACCGTGCCCAGAATGACCGACGACACGATGACGATCGCCGAGACCGGCAACGAGATGCGGGCGCCCCACAGCGCCCGGACGAACACATCGCGACCCAGCGCGTCGGTGCCCATCAAGTGTGACCAACTGGGTGACAGCAGCCGGTCGGCCACGGGATCCAGCGGGTCGCTGGGGCTCCACAGTGGCAACGTGAGGGCAACCAGAACCCACAGCACCAACGTGATCAGACCGACCAACGCCGGGCCGCGCAACCAGGGTGGTCGGCGACGGCGACGACGGCGCGGCGGGGCCTCGATGGTGGATGTCACGACAGCCTGATCCGCGGGTCGGCGAGCGCGTAGATGATGTCGGTGATCAGGTTGGTCATCAGGAACGCGAAGCCGCCCAGGATGGTGACGCCGATGATCGCCGGGAAGTCCAGGCTGCGCGACGCATTGACGGCGTAGCTGCCCACACCCGGCCAGGTGAACACTGTCTCGGTCAGCACTGCTCCGGTCAGCAGGAACGCGAACGTGAAGGCGACGATGGTGATGGTGGGTAACAGCGCATTGCGCAGCGCGTGCGAGTTGACCACCGTTCGTTCGCGCAGGCCCATTGCGCGTGCCACCTTCACGTACTCCATCGAGAACTCGTCCAGCAGGCTGGCGCGCACCAGTCGCGAGACGATGCCGACCACACCCCACCCCAGCACGCTGGCCGGCAGGATGAGGTGGGCGAGCGCGGCGCGGAACGTGCTGAAGTCGCCGTGCAACAACGAGTCGATGGTGAAGAAGCCGGTGATCCTGTCGGGCTCGGTCGCCCGTGGATCCAGGCGCCCCGGACCGGGTAGCCACCCGAGTTTCGCGTAGAAGACGTACAGCACCAGCAGCCCGGCCCAGAACGCGGGCAGCGACGAACCGATGAGCGCGAAGAAGCGGGCGACGTGGTCGACGATGCGGTTGCGGTTGCGCGCCGCCAACACCCCCAACCCGACCCCGAAGACCAGCCCGATCACCATGGCCGTGAAGGTCAGTTCCAGTGTGGCCGGCAAGCGATCGACCAGATCGTCGAACACTGGCTTGCGCGTGCTGAACGACGTACCCATGTCGCCCTGCACCAGGTTCTTCATGTACTTCACGTACTGCACCGGGACGGGCGAATCCAGACCCCATTGGGCCTTCGCCGCAGCCACCACCTCAGGGTTGCTCAGGTTGCGTTCGCCAATGATCTGCACCAGCGGATCGGCCGGTGTCAGACGAGAGACGATGAACACGATCGACGCGATGCCGAGCAAGAGCAACGGCATCACGGCGATCCTGCGAAGGAGGTACCCCCTCATGCGCCTCGATCAACGAGCGCGTCGCGGTGGTCGTGGCGAATCACGAACGACCGAGCTCGGCCAACACCAGGTTGCAGCAGGCGCTGTAGCGCATGCCGGTGATGTCGGATCGGCTGGCCAGGAACAGATCGGGATTCACGACCGGGATGATGATCTGATCGGCGATCATTGCTTCACCCAACTGCTGGTACAGGGCATCGCGCTCAGCGGCGTCCTGCGTCGCGAACGCGTCGGCCAGCAGATCGGTCTCCTCGGTGCTGACCTCCGTCTTGGCCCATGTCTGCCACTGCGAGCCTTCCAGCAGGCCGAAGTACTGCACGTACTGGCTGGAGTCGGTGTGGTCCGGGGCGAAGTACAGCATGGTGACCGGAATGCCGTCGCCGCTGATCTTCTCGGCCCAGACCGAGATCTCGACCGGGTTCAGTTCCAGGTTGATGTTGACTTCCTTCAGGTCCGTCTGCACCTTCTGCATCGCGGTCGAGAAGTCGACGCCGTACACGTTGAACGACGGGTAGGTGGCGTCCAACGTCAGCTCGGTGACGCCGGCATCACTCAGCATCTGCTTGGCCTTGTCCAGGTCCTGAGCAGGCGCAGCCAGACCGGCGGTACCGGCGAAACCGTTCGGGATCGGCGATGCCTGCGGCCGACCGGCTCCGCCGACAGTGGCATCGATCAGCCCGTCGTAGTCCAGTGCCAAACGAATCGCTTCGCGCACTTCGGGTGTCAGTGCCTCGCCACCCACGGCTCCGGGGCTGAGTGCCAGGTACACGTAGTTGAAGCTGGGAACCTGCTCGACGACCACATCGTCACCACCCAGACCACTGGCGACATCGGCAGAGATCTGCATGGCGATGTCCACCGCGCCCTGCTCGAGTTGCTGACGCTGGGTGACTGCCTGCGGAGTTTCCTTGATGAGCACCTCGGGGAACGCCGGTGAAGTGCCCCAGTAGGCGTCGTTGCGGGTCAGGCGCAGCTCGTCGCCCTCTGTGTAGGCAGCCAGCATGAACGGACCGCTGCCGGCCGAGTTCGACAGGAACCATGTCTCGGCGGCATCGGTCTCGGGATCGACGGTTGCACCATTGGCCTCGGCCATCGCCTTGTTGACGATGCCCAGGTACGGGGCGTTCACCTGGGCCAGGAACGCTGAGTTCGGCGCGTTCAGGGTGACCTTCACCGTTGCCGGGTCGGGAGTGTCGATGGTCTTGATGCTGCCGACGAGGTACGACGCCGAGCCCTGCAGGCCCTGCTGGCGCTCCCACGAGAACTTCACGTCGGCGCTGGTGACGGCTGTGCCGTCGGCGAAGGTCGCGGCGGGGTCCAGCGTGAAGGTGAATTCGGTCTGCTCGGCGTTGCTGTCCCACGACGTTGCCAGGCGGGGGACCAGAGTGGTGTTGTCGGTGTCGAGGCCGATGAGTGTTTCGTACACGGCGGTCATGAAGATCTGGCAGGTGTCGCAGTACGCGCGCTGCGGATCCAGCGAGTTCACGTCCATGCCCCGAGCGATGACCAACGCCGAATCGCTGCCGCCGGGCGCCGGGACGGTCGTGGCGCCGGTGGTGTCGCCAGTGGTGTTACCGGTGTTGGTGGCAGTGCTGGCGCTGTCACCGGGCGCTGCGGTGTTGTCGTCATCACTTCCACATGCCGCCACGACCAGGATTGCGGCAATGCCTGCCGCGATCAGACGCTTGACGCCCGTTCGGTGATGTTGCGAATCCAGATTTCGAATCACGATGTGTGTCCTCCCCACTGCCCGACCGGGCTACGGTCGGTGCACTCACTGCAGTTAATCCGGGGTGAGGTTGCGCCGTCAAGAGAAATCTTGACAGCGCTCCTACACTGTCGATCGGTGAGGGCAGGCCCGAAGGCGGCGCGATGAACCAGCGAGAACTGCAACGGCTCGAGACCCGACGAACCCTGGCCCAGCACGCCCTGCGCCTGTTCCAGCAGCAGGGCTACGACGAGACCACTGTGGAAGAAATCGCGTCTGCCGCAGGGGTCAGCGCACGGACCTTCTTCCTGCACTTCGCCACGAAGGCGGCCGCAGCGTTTCCCGACCATGAAGAACGTGTGATCGGCTTCACCGAGCGTCTCGGCAGCGGCTCCGAAGTCGGGAATCCCTTGTTTCATCTGTGCCAGGTGATGGCAACCGGCCTCGACACCACCACGCCCATGCGTCGCATTCGCTACCAGCTACTGGGCAACGTGTCGGCCCTTCGGCAAGAAGATGCGCGTACCGATCGCGACTACGAAGCGGTCATCGCAATCTTCCTGTTGCAGGCGTGGGGCAACAGCACCGAAGCCCGAGTTCGAGCTCACGCGATTGCCAATGCCGCACTCGGGGTGGCTCGGGCCTCTCTGATCGCGTGGAGCGAGGACGGGCTGGACCCTCAGTTGGTGTGCTTCGAACTGATGCACCGCATGTTCGGCTCACCATTCGAGACTCCGCTGCATTCACTGCAGTAGAACGAGATCCATCAGCGGGGTCAGGGTGCGGCGGTGTTGTCCGGGGTGCCGCCAGCGGGGACGGATACGTCGCTGGAGTCGATCGGTGAGTCGCCACCGTTCACTGCCGAGTTGTCGACCGGAGCAACCGAGCCGAACACAGAACCAGCCGGTGTGACGGGATCTTGGTTGCTGTCGCTGCCGTCGGCGCTACAGGCAGGCAGCGTCGACAATCCGGCGATCACCATCAGCACGCCCGCCGCGCGTTGGGCATGGCGGCTGCTCGTCGGTCGTGGTCGGTTCATCGGAAGGCTCCTTGGTGGGCTGGGTGCGCAAACGACTGTGTTTGCTGGATCCGCAGACGACGTTCCCGATGCAGGCCAGACCCAAACGCTGGGGCCCCGATGGTGGCGAGCTCTCGCATACCCTGATGCGGTGACCAACGTGGTGTTCCCGGCCCAGCACCAGATGCTGCGGGGACTGGTCGTCGCGCGGTGGGTGGCGTTCGCGTGGATGTCGGGACAACTGGTCGTGGCGCGCTCAGCTGCTGACGGCTCGGCGGATCATCTTGATCACCCGGTCGCGGCGGTCGTCGTGCTCGGGGCCGTGGCGTGGCTGAACGCTGCCTTCAGCATCGCGTTGCGCAACGACGTGCGTCGCTTGTTCCTCGCGCGATTCGCCGTACTCGAGCTCGGTGTCGCCTTCGGGTTGTATGCCGCGGACGGCTGGGTGTTCGCGCCAGGGCACGTGTTCGGCTCGCAACTCGCGCTTGCCTCGTCGTGGCCGCTCGTCGCTGTGCTGTCGATCGCCATCGTCCACGGTCATCGCGTCGGCCTGGTCGCAGGAGCGTTCGTCCCGACGGGACGCATCCTGGGTGCGCAGATCAGCGGAGCTGGACTCTGGACCCAGAACCACGTGCTGTCGTTCGCATCATCGATCGTGTTCTACGCCGTGGCAGGGGCCGTGATCGGTCTGATGGCCCGGCAGCTGCGCAACGTAGAGAACGAGAACGCCGAACGGCGCGCCCGCGACGAGGTGGGCCGACAGTTGCACGACGGTGTCCTGCAGACGCTGGCGCTGGTCGAACGCCGTACAGCGCAATCAGACCCAGCACTGGCGCTCGCCGCACGCGACAGCGATCGCCAGCTTCGTCAGTGGCTGTGGGGCACAGCGACGTCAGCTCGCGGCGCCGATGACGTGATGGCGGCAGTCAGGAACGTGGCGCACTCGGCGGCCACTCGAGCTGGTGTGCTCGTCTCGGTGTCGGGCATCGGCGAACCCGACGACATCGCCGCCGTGCCTGGCTCGGTGGGCGCTGCGTTCGCGGCGGCGACCGGCGAACTGGTGGCGAACGTCGCCAAGCACTCAGGAGTGCTGTCGGCCGTGGTGCTGGTCGATGTCGACGACACCGGAGTGTGTGTGTCGGTCAGCGATCAGGGCGTCGGGATGCCGATCGGTTGTGCCGAGGGCGATGGACTGACTCGAAGCGTGCGCGGCCGTGCGGCCGAAGTGGGTGGCACGGTTTCGATCTCGTCCATGCCGGGGAACGGCACGGAGGTGACGCTGCGGTGGACCAGATGATCAGCATCGTCATCGCCGACGACCACGCACTGATGCGCAGCGGGTTGCGCGCCGAACTGGGCGAGGCCTTCCACGTCGTTGGCGAGGCAGACGATGCACCGGGAGCGATCGATGTGATCACCGCCCGCACACCCGACCTCGTCGTGTGCGACCTGCACATGCCCGGTGGTGGTGGCCTGGCGGTGGTCAACGCCTGCGCGGTCATCGCACCCATCGTGATCTTCACCGTCAGCGAGGCCGAACGCGACCTGCTTGATGCAGTCGCCGCTGGTGCAGCGGGCTACCTGCTGAAGACGACGGCTGCCGACACCCTGCGTACGGAACTGGCGCGCGCTGCTGCTGGCGAGCCCGTCTTCTCGCCGCCGCTCGCCGCGCTGGTGATGGGCGAGTTCCGACGCCTTTCCAAGGCGGCCGGAGCGTCACCACTCACCGAACGCGAACGCGAGGTGCTGTCGCTCGTCGCCCGCGGACATACGTACGCGCAGATCGGCACATCGCTGTTCATCTCGCCGAAGACAGCCGAGAACCACGTTCGCAACGTCCTGGGCAAGCTGCACCTGTCGCGACGTTCCGAGCTGATCAGGTATGCCGTCGATCGCGGCATCTCCTAGGCCACTTGGGGGAGTCCCCAGGGAAGGATGGGGGGTTCGCCGGATAGCCCCACGATCATCGTCGGACGACGGTGGACGACATGTCAGCCACCCCGTTCCACTGGTACGCCGCACACGCAGCAGTCGCCGTCGTCATCGCGTTCGCGGTGATGATCGCCATCGAGAAGCTGCGTTCGTGGCGTGCCGCACGCGACCTCGACGCTGCGAGCTCGGTCGCCTCGTTCGTCTCGGCAGCAGCGTTCCTGATCGTGAAGACGCTGGCAGGTAAGGCGTTGTTCCTCGCGTTGGCGTTGTGGATCTACTCCAACCACCGGGTGTTCACGCTGGACATGTGGAACCCGCTGGTGTGGATCATCGTCTTCGTCGTCCGTGACTTCGTGTACTACTGGGTCCACCGGCTGGAGCATCGAGTTCGCGTGCTGTGGGCGTCGCACATGATCCACCACTCACCCGAGACGATCGGGGCGACCACATCGATTCGCTTGCCGTGGATGGAGGCGCTCTACAAGCCGTGGTTTTCATTGTGGCTGCCACTGATCGGATTCGACCCTCTGCTGGCCGTTGCATTCGACGCCTTCGCCGCGACCATCTCACTCAGCCAGCACACCGCGCGCCGCACGAAGACGACCGTGTTGGACAAGGTGTTCGTCACCGCTGCCACGCACCGGGTGCACCACGGATCGAACCCTGAGTACATCGACAAGAACTTCGGCGCCGTGCTGGTGATCTGGGACCGGATGTTCGGAACGTACGAACCCGAAGTGGCCACCGTGGTCTATGGCATCGGTACCAAGAAGCTGGCCACGTCCACCGATGTCCTGCGCGGTGGATTTCCCGACATCTGGGTCGACCTCCGACGAGCCGGCTCGACGCGCGGCAAGGTGCGCTACCTGGTTGCCGGGCCCGGTTCGTGACACCCGACCGCGCTTGTCGGAATTGTCGGGTTACGGTGCCTTCCAAGCGGGGAGAAGGAACTTTTCATGTCCGTACTTGCTCCATCCCGTTTGCGTGGACTCACGCCTGGCGGTTCGTCTCGTTCACCAGTGCGTCTCGCCACCCGCCTCTCACTGGTGCTGGTCGCCGCGATGGCCGGCGCCGGCATCGCTGCGACGTCGGCCGTGCACGCCTCGCCGGCCGGCCCGAGCCGCTCGTGCGAGGTGTCCACGGCCCAGACCTACACCGTGGCCGCCGGCGAGAGTTGGTTCCAGATCGCACAGCGAGTCGGCGTACCGGCGGCTGAGTTGCTGCAGGCCAACGATGCGACCGTCGATTCCACGATCTATCCGGGTGACGTGCTGTGTCTACCCGCTGGTGCCAATGCGCCGGCGGCCGGCAGCCGCGGATCGTCGTGCGGTTCGGCAGGCGCCGGCAGCTACACGGTGGTGAAGGACGACAGTTGGTTCGGTATCGCCAACGACGTCGGGGCTCGCATGGCCAGCTTGCTCGACGCGAACCACGCCACGGCCGAGACCGGCCTGCAGCCCGGGGACGTGCTGTGCCTTCCAGCCGGTGCGACGGTGACAGCAGCCGCGGGGATGCCGAAGAGTGTGAAGATCGAGGTGCTTCCGCTGCAAGGTCCGTGCGGCTTCGGCGACACGTGGCGCGATGCCCG
>JANNFQ010000500.1:0-2247 GCA_031380045.1 Acidimicrobiaceae bacterium | reverse complement strand
CTTCGCGGCGCGCTTGGCTGCCGTGGAACGAGTGGTGGGAGTTGCCATGGGAATTCCTTCGCCTTCTGCAGGTGAACGACCCCAAGCGGACTTCGTGAAGGACCGGCACGAACACTGCCAGCCTACCGGCTCAGTGGTCAGAGGCGATCGCCGAGCCGGTAGGTCCTGGTGTGTTCGCATCACATCTGGTCACATGGCACGCCCAGCGCCAGGCGTGCAGCAACGTGTCTTCCAAGGAAAGTGGGTGGAACTTGGCGGCCCTGATGTCGCGGTAGGCGCGCTCGATGGGAGAGCCCTTGAAGGAGGCGGTACTGGATCCGCCGCTGCAGGTCATCTCCAGCATCGCCTTCCCGATCATTGCCGGGTCTACGCCGTGCGGACGGTCGGCAAGGACTCGCTCGTCGGGCACGAAGACATCGTCCAGCGACACGTCGTTGCCCCCAGCCCTGGCGCACGTTTTCAGTGGTGTCGAGTCGTGGGCCGACGACATGCGCGCAGCAACGATGGCCGAAGCCGCGTCGTCGAACTGAATCGCGCGGCCACGACCGGAATCTCGATCACCGACAATGACTACGAGCGCGTGCTCGGGATGACGGCCACGACGACTGGTCCGCAGCGCATCGCCGGAGGCGCGACACTCTGGTCGTGCGCTACCGATCGATCGTTGCCGACAGCGTCAGGTGGGAGTCGTTCGAGTTCCGTCCCGGCGACATCGTCATCTCGACACCACCGAAGAGTGGAACCACATGGACGCAGATGTTGTGCGCGCTGCTGGTCTTCGACGGGCCACAGTTCCCGGCGACACTCGAGCAGATGTCGTTCTGGGTCGACATGCTGAACAAGTCGGTCGACAGCATGCTGGCGGCGTACTCGGCCTTGCCGCATCGGCGCTTCATGAAGACGCACACGCCGCTGGACGGGCTGCCGATCCGCGATGACGTGACGTACGTGGTGGTCGGTCGCGACCCTCGCGACGTGGTGGTCTCGATGGAGCACCACATGGCCAACATGAACATCGACCGGTTCCTCGAGTTGCGCGCACAGGCAGTGGGTCTCGACGACCTGGCCGAGATCGGTGTGCCGCCGACCCCGTCGAACGATCCGGGCGAGCGGTTCCGTGAGTTCGTGCAATCGTCGGCGGTGGGTCGATTGACGCTTGCCTCGGTCCTGCACCACCTCGACACGGCTTGGCAGCGCCGACACGAACCGAACATCGCCATGTTCCACTACGCCGACTATCGGGCCGATCTGCCGAGCGAACTCATCCGGCTGGCGGCAGCACTGGATATCGACCTGACGCCGACGCGCGCCGAGGATCTGGCTGGTGAAGCCAGCCTGGACAGGATGCGCGACCGCGCAGACGAGGTCGTACCGAACGCGTCGACGGGCCAATGGAAGAACAACTCGGCGTTCTTACGCAGCGGCTCGTCGGGCGAGTGGCGTGCTCGTTGCGACGACGGCGATCTGGTCGCCTATGAACGTCGCGTCAGCGCGCTCGTCTCGCCCGAGCTCGCGGCCTGGGCTCATCTGGGACGCGCCGGCTCGGGCGTCGATCCCAACGCGGTGGTCGATTGATGTCAGCCTGCGACCGGGCCCGGCCCGGTCACACGGTGACATCAATCGGTAACGGCAGCAGCTCCACTTATGGGGCGGCATAGGCTCGCAGTCGTGAGCACGAACACCGGCACGAAGACCGGCACGAACACCGGCTCGGCACAATCGTTCTCGTCGATTCCCGAGATCTCGTTGGCGCAATGGACGTCACGGGCAGCCGATCGAGCGGCGTTCGCCGATCGGATGGTCAGCATCTGCCACGAGGTCGGCTTCTTCTACCTCACCGATCACGGCGTCGATGACGAGTTCCTCGACCGGTACTTCGGATTGATCCAGGCCTTCTTTGCGCTGCCTGACCACGTCAAGGCATGCATCGACAAACGCAAGTCGCCGCACTTCCGTGGCTGGGAACGCGTGGGGGCCGAGTTGACCGACAACCGACCCGACTACCGAGAGCAGCTGGACGTCTCGACCGAACATCCCGCCTACGGGGTGGACACTCAGCCGCAGTACTTGCAGCTCGATGGCCCCAACCAATGGTTGGACGAGTCGGTGCTGCCGGGCTTCCAGGACGTCGTGCGCGAGTTCTTCGCCAGGATGGGTGTCGTTGCCGACCAGCTGATGGCGGCAATCTCGATGGGCTTGGGGCTGCAGCCGACCCATCTTCGCGAGTTGTTCGGCCAACGCCCGCTG
>JANNFQ010000481.1:0-5531 GCA_031380045.1 Acidimicrobiaceae bacterium | reverse complement strand
CTGGCGGGTAGTCGCCGATGACGGCCACAGCACCGAAGGGGAGTTCGTCTTCGCTGTCGGTGTCGCCGTGCCGGCGGACGCAACGGCCGTCAGCCGGCCAGACACATCACGGATTCTGTGGGCGGACGCGCTCGCGGCGCTCGCCATGCTCGGCGGTCTCGCGGTCGCGTTCGGCGGTCTGCTCAGCGGGCGATTCATCTGGACCTCGCAGCCCACACTTTCTCGTCCGGGATTCGTCACGGGAGGGGTCGTTGTCGGCCTCGTTGGCGCGTTGTCCAGCGTCGCACTCGCGGTCCATCGCGCCGGAGTGCTGACGGAACCTGGCCGGTGGGCCGACTCGTTGACGACACGTGCAGATCGCGCCAACGTCGCCGCGGTCGTCCTTCTCGCTGTCGCGCTCTTGCTCGTTCAACGGCGACGAACGCGCGTGGTCGCGCTGGTGCCGTTGGCGGGCGCAATCGTGATGGTCGCCGTCCGCGGGCACGCGCCCGAAGCCAGTGGATGGTGGGCGACGCCGGCGACGGCGGCACACATCCTCGTCGCCGGCGCATGGATTGGTGCGCTCGCGCATCTGGCGTTGGTCGCCCGCGCCAGCACTGCCAACGGAATCGGGATCGAGCCTGGCCCCTCGCGCTACGCCAAGGCTGCGCTCGTCGCCGCCGTCATGACGCTGCTCATCGGCGTCGCCGTCGCGTTCTCTCAACTCGACCAACTCGGTGACCTGACCGGCACCCGCTACGGCCAGATCCTGCTCGTCAAACTGCTGCTCGTCGCCGTCGGTCTCATCGTCGCGTTCGTCGCCCGGCGGCGGGGCATCCCCGCCGCGGGACCCCGTATCCGGCAACTTGCCCGGTACACAACCATCGAGGCTGCGACGCTCGTCGGGGTACTCGTGGCAAGCGCGTTGCTGTCCACCACCGCTCCGGCCGTCGGGCTGGGCAACATCGAACTACCAGCGGCACCGCTGCCCGACCCGACGACACTCACGTCGGGCCTTGCCGGCAGCCACCAGGTCCTCGTCGCGGCCGCACTCGACCGGCTCCAGATCACAGTGACCCCGCCCGGCGGACAACCCACCCGGCAACAGACATCGACATTCAGCGGCGTTGAGCCCGACGGCACCCCCTTCGATCTCCAACCCCGACCATGTGGGCCCGGGTGCTTCGACATCGCCCACCACTGGACCCACGGGACCACACATTTCACCGTCACCGTGACCAACCCCGACGCCGACGGCGGCACGGCACAACTCGCTGTCGTGTGGCCACCAGGTCCGGACGCGACCACGATCCTCGCCCAAGCCATCGCGGCGACACGAGCGGCCGGCAACATCACCGTGACCGAGACAGTCAGCAGCGGACCGGCAGCGACGTTCGGGCCCGACGACCTGATGACGACCGGTGACGACTACATCTCGGCATCACCGTTCAGCAACGGCGCTGACGATGTCTACGAGCTCCCGGCCCAGGACGGGCTCACCGTGATTGCGTTCATCGTCTCCGGTACGGGCACCTGGCACCAACTGTCGATCGACGACCAGCACCGAATCCGAGCCGAGATCCTGGTCGACCCCGGCCACCGAATCGACCGGACCATCACTTACAGAGACGTGCCATGACCCTGCCGTCGCGTGTACGGCTGATGGTCGGATCGTTGTGCCTGGCGGTCGTCGTCGTCGTCGTCGCCGGCCACGCGATCGGCGCCAACCTCGAGGAGACCGGCGTGCTCAACGTGCGGCGGCTTCGCCAGATCATTGCCGAGGTGTTCCCGTCATCGCTTTCGACCCGCGGCTGGCGACGTCGTTCGCCGCCGGGCTACTCGCCTCGATCAAGCCGTGCGGGTTCGTGCTGCTGCCGACCTATCTCATGTATTTCCTCGAGATGGAGAGCAACCGCCCTGGCATCGAACGCGGATCCATCCGCCGGGCCTTCGCCGTCAGCCTTGCCGTGTCCGCAGGATTCATGGCGGTGTTCGTCGCGATCGGCACGATCACCAAGGTCGTGACCGGATGGTTCCTCGACAAGGCACCATGGATCTCCCTGGCGATCGGGATCGCCCTCGTCGTCTTGGGAGTGGCGATGATGTTCGGCTATCGGCTGCCGTTGACGACACCGCGACTCGACGTCGGCCGACAAGACCGTTCGGTCGCAGATTCAGAACTCGTTGCCTTCGGGGTCGGTCATCAGGATCCAGGTGCTGCCGCGCTCGCTGCAGGGTTTCTTGCTGACAGGTTGGGCGCCGAGCACGGTGAGCCGAGGCGCCAGTGTCTGGAGTCTCGATGTCAAGGTGCATCCAGTTCTCGAATTGCTTGACATAGTCGAGCTCTCAGTCATGTTGCCGACTTCTTGTCGAGTCCATGTTCGCGCAGAAGGCCGCGAGGGCTCAGGCGCGATGGGCGAGGAAGCCGTAGCCGTACACCTCGAACGCTCGCGCCTGCGCTTCACCGGCTGCGCCACCGAAGGTGTCGACTGGTGGCCCAATCGCGACCTGCACGAACCCGGAGTCTTCCAGCATCTGTTGCCAGCCCGCACGGGGCAGCCCGCCAGCAATTCAACCCGTCCACAGATCGACGTCGCGAATCGCCTCGATGGGTACCGGACGGCCATTGGCGATGTCAGCGAACTGCAACACGCCACCTGGACGCAGCACGCGGTGGATATCGGCGAACACCGCTTGTTTGTCGGCGCAAAGGTTGATCACACCGTTGGAGATGACCACATCCGCCCATCCGTCCTCGACCGGCAGGCTCTCGGCGAGGCCCTCGCGAAACTCGACGTGACCGAACTGAAGTTCTTCGGCGGTGGCTCGCGACTTGGCGAGCATCTCGGGGGTCATGTCGATCCCGACCACCCGGCCGGTCAAACCAACTTGGGTAGCGGCAATGAACGAGTCAAAGCCCGCGCCGGAACCGACGTCAACGACACGCTCCCCTGGTTCAAGTCGGCGCAACGAGAACGGGTTGCCGACCCCGGCAAATGATTCGACTGCTCGATCTGGTAGTGCGTCGACGACCGTTTGGTCGTAACCGAGGCGGGAGGTAAGCGGGCGGCCGGTGTGGAAGTGGTGGGCGCCATGCGGGTCTTCGGCGACGTCGCGGTACTTGTCGCGCACCTGCGTACGAAGAGTCTCGACATCGACGAGAGTTTCGTTGGACATGGTCATCCTCCTGTTCCGGCGGCGGTGGGCAGGCCGGCTCGTTTCATTCGGGGGAACCGTCCTCGAGACGGCGGGCAACAAGTCCGCGTTTGCGGAGTGGGCGCACCGCCTCGGCGTGCAGGGCTTCTGGGTCGACGCTGATGTTCTGGGTCACTGTTTGTCTCCAGTCGTCGTGCCAGGTCGAGCGCCCGTGGAGCGCTTCGCCGCAGTCTCGAGCGTGGCCAGCGAGTGGACGAGCTCGGTGTGTCCGAGTTGGTGAGATCGGACGCGGACCAGAAGGATGCGTCGCCAGAACGTGAGCGGGTGCAGTTCGCAGGCGACGTTGACGAGAGCGCCATCAGCATGGTCTGCGACCACCCAGGTCCACAGGGCGTAGGAGGGGTTGCCGTCGTCGGTCACCGATCTGTAGGCGAAGCATCGACCGACCGGGTCGAGCGCTTCGACCACGGATCGGCTGTGCCACCTCTGCCCGAGCGCGCACACTTCGACGATCCATTGTGCGCCGACCTCCAGGGAATCTGGCTGCTCGATCACAGCAGTGATCGCCGCGTTCCATTCGGGAAGTCGGGCGATGTCGGTGACGACGGAGAAGATGTCGTCGACCTTCGCGTCGAGGACTCGGGAGGCGGACACGCGGCCGGTCATGATGCGGTCGGTTCCGGGCTAGTAGCTGAACGTCGTCGCGCCGTCGCCGATCCACTCCCACATGGGAATGGTGCCTTGGATCTCAGCGCCGGCGATGAGGCCGTCGCTGGCGAGCTTCTTGGAGTTGAAGCAGACCGGACAGACGAAGTACCGGCCGCCCGCCGCCTCGTATCGCTGAACCAGGTCGGCGAGAGGCGGACATCCGTCACAGGCGACCCCGGTCGCAGTGCCGGCGAGGGCCAGGCGGACCGCTTCCTTGGTGAGAAACATCAGCGTCGGTCGGCCGGACTCGGCTGCGCCGACCGCGACGAGGTACGCGACCGTGACCTTCTCGGGGTCCTCGAGACCGGTGGCCAGGGAGATGACAGCCTTGTTCGGCATGGTTGATCCTTTCGAGTGCAGACCTGACTGCGCTTCGCACGTCAACATACGGACGTGGCGGCAGCGTGTCGTCCGGTGTTCGCCCTACAACTCGAGAGCATCGAACGAATCGAGTAGGCCGTTCTGCATGGCGAACAGAGCAGCGGTCGACCGGGTCGAGGCGCCGATTTTCACGTAGATCCGCTCGATGTGGGTGCCTGCCGTTTTGGAAGTGATTGCGAGAGCCTTGGCAACCTGCTTGTTGGACGCGCCCCGGGCGATGAGCGTCAGGACCTCGATCTCTCGTGGTGTCAGCCCGGCGGGGCCCGCTGCCCGCTTGGGTCGCTGTTGTCCAGCGGCAGCGAGCACTGCGTCGACCGCGTCAGCAGCAAGCCGACCGGCGCGAACTTCGACGCGTAGCTCGCTTGCCGCTGCCTTTGGGGTCAGCGCAGGCCTGTAGGCGCGTGGTTCGGTCATCGCCTGGAATGCGCACGCGGCAGCGAGGATCCGTCCTGTGACCGGTATCGCAGAGCCGGACAGGCCCCGGTGGTAGCCGGATCCGTCGAGACGTTCGCTCGCGAGCGATGCCACAGCCCCGATGCGGGCCAACACCGGTGGCCGAGCCAGGGTGCGCTCGGTGTAGTAGGAGTGCATTCGCATCCGCTCGGACTCGGTCGAAGTCAGCGGACCGGGCTTGTCGAGGATGGACGCTGGCACCCCATGCATGCCGACATCGTGCACCAACGCGGCACGTCGAAGAACCACCACATCGCCTTCCGGGAGGCCACACAACTCGCCTGCCCGCGCCGCCAGCGAGGCAACCGCGCGTGAGTGGCCCGACCGTGACCGCGACCGCAGATCGGTGAAGTCGGCTACGGCCTCCAAGGCGGCATCCAGATCAGATTCGGTCAGCCTTCGCTGTAGTCGCGGGTCCTGGCCGATCACCGTGGGCCAATCGACGGTTTCGTCCAACCCGACGAACACATCGGCCCCCAACGCGCAGAACGCGTCCACCACCTCTGGGTCGAACTGCTTGGCCCGCCGCGATTGTGCCAGCTCGATGGCGGCACCGATCCCGCCGCGCTGGTGGGCCACCTCGACGCAGTCAGCCAGGTGGAACAACCGCACACACCGCGCGACGTCATCACCGCCGACACCATCGGGCACACCACTGCCATCCCACCGCGTGAACCACTGCCGCAACGGCTCGCACACCTCGTCGCCAAGACCGAGCCGCTCAGCCATCAGCGCAGTGCTCAAACAATGCGACATCAGTCCCCGCTCGATCGCTTTGCCTCCGGTCATGACAAGCGCACTCGCCAACCGCACCCGGTGCAACAACGGCTGTCCCGCGCCGACATGACCAAGCG
>JANNFQ010000454.1:0-1581 GCA_031380045.1 Acidimicrobiaceae bacterium | reverse complement strand
AGAGGGGTGCCCTGCTCGTCGAACACCTCCGCCGCCGCTATGGCACTGCGCCGCGGTGGCTCCACGGTGGAGTCCCTCGAGCCCGACGAGACGAGATGGTCGCCGCGTTCAACAACCTGGATGGTCCACCGATCTTCATGCTGTCGCTGAAGGCAGGTGGCACCGGTCTGAACCTCACGTCGGCCTCACATGTGGTCCACCTCGACCGCTGGTGGAATCCGGCGGTCGAGGATCAAGCGACCGACCGCGCCTACCGAATCGGTCAGCGCCGCACCGTGCACGTCCACAAGCTGGTATCCAGCGGAACGATCGAAGAACGGATCGATGAGATGATCACCAACAAGCGGGCGCTCGCGAAACGGGTCGTCGGCACCGGCGAGCAATGGGTCACCGAGCTCAGCATCGACGAACTGCGCGACGTGATCGCGCTGCGACCACAGGACATCGACGGATGAGCAGGCGCGGTTGGGATGATCCATGGCAGACCTATCCGGCTTCGAAGCCGATCAAAGCCGAAGGCGGCATCCCCACGAGCAAACAACGTGGCGCAATGGCCGACACCTGGTGGTCGAAGCGGTTCGTCGAGACACTGGAGTCGTACGGGCTCGGGACGCGAATGCAACGCGGTCGCCGATACGCCCGCAGCGGCCAGGTCTTGTCGGTCGACGTGAGCCCTGGCCTGATCGTGTCTCAGGTTCAGGGCTCGAGGCGGACCCCGTACGTCGTGACGGTCCGCAGCGGACAACCACCCGACGCCGAGTGGGACCGCCTCGATGAAAGCCTCCGATCGCGGGTCGGTTTCGCGGCCCGTCTGCTCGCTGGCGAAGTGCCGGCGGAGCTGGAGGGGGCATGCCAAGACGCCGGTATCGATCTGTTTCCGGCGACCTGGAAGTCACTGCAGACGACCTGTAGCTGTCCAGATTGGGAGAACCCGTGTAAGCATCTCGCAGCCGTGCTGTACGTGTTCGCCGACCAGCTCGACAGCGATCCATGGCTGCTGCTGGCGTGGCGAGGACGCACACGCGAACAGGTGCTCGAGCTGCTCGCCGCCGGCCGATCGGCGGGTGCTCAAGTCGGCCGAAGCGACGGGCTACCAGCCTGGTGGCCACTGGTGCCGGGCCGCGGCGCGCGGCCGCACAGCCGGCAACCACTGTCGGTCGCCGTTCCACCAGTTCCCACTCACCGCGTGCTGGCTCGGCTCGAGTCACTCGACGCCGAGATCGCCGGCATACCCGTCACCGACCTGCTCGCCGCCGCGTACGAGGTGCTTGAACCGCGCTAGCAAACGCGTCGCGCCATGGCCGACCGCCTGCTGACCGTGTGCGCGTTGCCCACGCTGCGTTCAGACCGTTGGACTGTCAGGATGCGGGATCGCAACGAGACGGAGTTCTTCGATTCCATCAAAGTCTCGAGGGTTGCAGGTGTACAGGTCGAGTTCGTTGGCGATCGCCGTCGCGGCGATGAGTGCGTCGAATGCGCGCGCCGCCGGCTTGCGACCGGCCAGTCGAAGTGACGTTGCAACTCGACCGAACGAGCGCGCCGCAGCTGAGTCGAACGGGATCGGGTCGAAGGCTGATTCGA
>JANNFQ010000435.1:0-13696 GCA_031380045.1 Acidimicrobiaceae bacterium | reverse complement strand
ATCGCCGTCGACGTGGTCTCGTCCTGCTTCCACTACAGCGTGAACCATGTCCGATCGGAACACTGCGAGTGGGTCGACCGGCTACTGATCGACCTCCCTGCCGGCGATTCCAACGCCACCAACCTGCTCGGTCAGTCGGCGTACTGGCGAGCCAACGTGCTGGGCGAGGACGCCCGGGCCCACGAGCTCGCCCGGCGCGGTATCCAGCTGGCGTTCTCGCCGGATCACTCCGACACGCTCCGGTGTTGGGCTTCGCTCAGCGGCGCCAACATCGTGACCGCGGCGGGTTCCGACGCGTCCGAGTCCAGCTTCAGCGGTCTGTGCGCCGCAATCGAGAAGCTGGAAGCCCCTGATCGTCACTGGGAATCGATGCTCGACCTCGTGGATGCGTGCTTGTGGGGCCACGACGAACTCATTGACGTGTGGTTTCCTCGTCTGCTCGCCATGGCCCAGCGGGTGGAATCTCCCAGCCTCGACATCTATGTGCACCTGATGGCGGGCCACATCGAGTTGCTGGATGTGCCCGATGCTGAGAGCGCGATGCGACACTACCTCGAGGCGTTGGACATCTCTCGCGAGATCGGCGACGTCCGCGGCATGGGTAACGCGCTGCGGGCAGTGGCGATGGCGACGTGCGTCCTCGGCGACCCGACAGCGTTGGCTCGAAGTGTGGAAGCGCTCGATCACCTGTTCCACCTGCGTTTCTGGCAGAAGGCGTATCAGACACTGGACGACGTCGCCTATGCACTGGCCGCGTCGGGGCATCTGGGCGACGCCGCAGTCGTCGTCGGGTTCATGCAGCACGAAGTGCCCAATGGTGGCGGCATCGAGACCGATCTCGGGTTCAGGTCGTGGGTGATGCAACAGATTCAGGAGTTACCTGCCCGTGACGCGATGTTGCAGAGAGGTGCGGCCATGACTCGCGACGAGATCGCCATGTTCGTACTGCACGAGTCGGCCGCGCGTCTGGCAGTGTGACCGCATGTCGCTCCACCTTTCGACATTGCTCGACATGGCCGCGGGCGCATTCGGTGAACGGGTCGCCGTAGGCAGTCGCGCACACGGCATGACCTACGAACAGTTGCTCGACCGGTCGCAGCGTGCCGCTGCAGTGTTCGCCGCACGAGGTGCCGAGCGGATCGGCTTCCTGGGTGTCAACTCCCAGACCGTGCCGATCATGCTGTACGGCAGCGCCTTCGCCGGCCTGCCGTTCGTACCCGTGAACTATCGGCTGGCCGGGCCCGCGCTGCAGGCGATCTTGCAGCGAACTGCGCCATCGCTGTTCGTCGTCGATGACGAACTGATCGGCGATGCCGGTCACGTCGAAGGCCTCGAGCTGATGTCCACGTCGGCGTTCATGGCCGCGCTCGACTCGGTGACGGACCAGATCAACGAATCGTCCGGCACGCCCGACGACGTCGCGATCATGTTGTTCACCAGTGGCACCACCGGCCAGCCAAAGGCAGCGCTGCTGCGCCACAAGCATCTCGCCGCGTATGTGCTCGGCTCGGTCGAGTTCATGGGTGCCGATCAGGACGAGGCCGCGTTGGTGGGCGTTCCTCCGTACCACGTGGCCGGCATGTCGGCCGCGATCACATCCGTGTTCGCCGGCAGGCGGGTGGTGTACCTGCCCAACTTCGAACCCGAGCTCTGGCTGGACATCGCCCAACGCGAGGGCATCACACAGGCGATGGTGGTGCCCACGATGTTCGGTCGCATCGTGGACGCGGTCGAGCGAGTGGGCTCGTGCCCCACTGCTCTGCGGCATCTGTCCTACGGCGGTGGGCGCATGCCACTTCCGGTCATCCAGCGTGCGCTTGCGCTGATGCCCCAGGTCGCCTTCGTCAACGCCTACGGGCTGACCGAGACCAGTTCGACCATTGCGGTGCTGACCCCCGACGACCATCGTCAGGCTTTCGCCAGCGACGATCCCGCAACTCGCGATCGCCTCGGCTCGGTGGGCCGACCGTTGCCCAGCATCGAGCTAGAAATCCGCGATGGCCTAGGCGAGCCGGTCGCCCCGGGCGAACGCGGCGAGATCTGGGTGCGGGGCGAACAGGTGGCCGGCGAGTATCTGGGGCTGCGCCCGACGATGGTCGACGGGTGGTTCCCCACTCGTGACGAGGGTGCACTGGTCGACGGGTACCTGTATGTGCACGGTCGGCTGGACGATGTCATCGTCCGCGGTGGCGAGAACATCTCGCCGGGCGAGATCGAGGAAGTACTCATCCAACATCCGCAGGTTCGTGAAGCGGCGGTGTTCGGGATACCCGATCAGGAATGGGGCGAGGTCGTCGCGGCCGCAGTAGTTCGTCGAGACGTCGATGGTGGATCAGACAGCGTCTCGATCGACGAGCTCGAGTCGTGGGTTCGCGCTGCGCTGCGTTCATCGAGGGTGCCGGCGAAGTGGTTCTTCCTCGACGAGCTGCCGTACAACGAGACAGGGAAGTTGCTGCGACGTGTCTTGAAGGACGGATTGCTGTAGCGCCGCCCTACGACTTGGCGTCGGACCACCGCTTCACCACCGAGACATCGGCCACGAAACGAACCGATTCGTCGGGGGCCCATCGGTGGGCGGCCTCGGCAAGGCACGTGTGCAGCAACTCGGCGACCTGCTGGGCGCGGTCGTCTGGTACGTGGACCAGCAGCTCGTCGTGCAGGCACAGCACGACGTGTGCCTGAAGCGCTGTAGCACGCGCCCTGACGGTGACCGCCCACACCTTGAAGAACTCGGCTGCGGCACCCTGCACCATCGCATTGCGTCCGTACCGCCCGCGCGCAGCGGCCCGGCTGCGCGCATCGCGTTCGGACACTCCGTCCGTCCGCCCGCTGCCCATCCTGATCGCGCGGCCGCCGTAGGTACGCAGATCGCGGGCGGCCTGGCCGGCCACATCAGCGTCCAGCAGGTAGGCCATCGCTACCGGATATGCCGCCTCCAAGCGACGCAGCGCATGGGCCCCGTGGCCGGTCGTCTGGCCGTACATCGCTCCGAGCACGGCGACCTTGGCCGTGGCCCGATCAACGCCCAGTGCCGCGGCCACCGGCGCATACATGTCGTCGTCGATGGTCGCTGCGGCCAGTGCTGCGTCGCCCGACACCGCGGCCAGAACGCGCGGTTCGATCTGCCCCAGATCGGCGCGCACGAACATGTGCCCCACCTCGGCGATGATGGCCGGTCGCATCAGCGCCGGCATGTTGTGCAAGCCGGCCGATGCCGTCATCCGTCCGGCCGCGCCATCCGAACCCGACCACACGCCGCGCAGGCGCCCGTCGTGGCCCAGATGTTCGTCCAGCCACGCATACCCGAACGTCGTCGCGATTCGTTCGGCTTTGCGCCACGTCAACAGCGCATCGATCACTGGGTGGGTGTCTCGCAACGACTCCAACCGCCATGCCCGCGTGTCGGGCGTCTCGACGCCCACTCGACGCAGCAGTGACTTCACGTGCGCCGGATTGCGCAGGTCGACGGAGGTGCCGGCGGGGACGTGGCGCCACACCTGTTCGTCTCGGTGGTCGCGAGCCTCGGCAGCCGCACGCTCGGAGCGCGGCCGCGGCCCGATGTGTGACTCGATGATCGCCTCGGCCTCGTCGCGGTCCATCGGCAGGCCATCGACAGACAGTTCCGCGCACATCAACTCGGCAGTCGACTCCGCCCGTGCCGTCGCCGCGGCGCGAGCTGACCCGTGCTCGACCAACACCTGTCGTTGTCGCCGAGCAGCGGTCAGCGCAAGTTCGGCCCAGCGCGCCAGCCGAGCAGGCGTCCAGGTCCAGCCGTCACCGGTCCATTCGGGACGCAGGTGCAGATCGGCCCGCACAGGCTGCTCCAGTTCGTCGTCGTCCGTGACCGGCGAGAACAGGTCGATGGGCGCCAGCTGCGGCAGGTCCGTCGCGTCGAGCCCATGCAGGTGTGCCCACACTCGTGCCGGATCTGCTCGCCATCCACCGACCTGCAGCCGGTGCACTGCGGCGATGTCCCAGCACGTGGCGACGCGAACCCCCGATCGCACCAAGGAGAGCGCAGTGGAGTTGGACCAGACGACCCAACGTGGGCGGATCTCGCTCTCGATTGCCTGAATGGTGGCGACCATGTCGTTGTCGACGACGAACGTCCGGATCGATTCGCCGTCGACGATGCCCAGCACTGCGCGCATCGGCGCAATGTCGTCGCCCGCATCCACGGCCAGCGCCAGCAGGTCGCCGGCACCGACGCCGTATTCACGCAGGTCGACGACCATGGGCGTCGATGGTGAATCGGTCATGCCGTCACCATGGCACGTTCGACCGCAGGTCCTCGTCCACCGACCTGCACCGGTTCTCCACAAGGAACGCACAGCACATCACACGAAATGCACAGGTAATCGGCACTGACGATCCACAGGCACGGTGGTGCACAGTGATCACATGCAGACCGTTGCGCACCCAGCCAACCGGCGCCGTCGCCGGCACCGTGGTGCAGCCGCACCCGCCATCGCGCACAGCGATCGCCGGGCGCTCGAGCTGGCCGGCTGGCGCACGTTGCTGGAGTACCGCGAGAACCACGTTCGCGACCAGGACGGCACGTTGTTGGCCGTCGTGCCGCAATGGACCGGCGAGATCGAACGCGACAACCCGGGCGCACCTCACTCGGCACGAGCGATCAGATCGTCGGCGCAGGTGCTGACCGTCACTGCCGACGACCAGGCCGCCGTGTGGGCGCACCTGTGCCGGATGACGGGCGAATTGACCACCTTCAACTGAACCTTTCTGGCTCTACACGGTGCTCCATGCCCGCTTGTGCGCGAGGGGTGATGGTACGTTTCGGTCGACGAGCACATGCGCACAACGCTCTGACGTCACACCAGCTTTCAAGGGGGAGGGCAGGGCATGACCAGTACCGAAGTCCATCCGGCGGCCGACCAGCCACACGCGGTTCCGGTCGATCTGCACTCGCGCGATGTCGAGCAACTCGAGCGCATCGTCATCCGGTTTGCCGGCGACTCGGGCGACGGCATGCAGCTGACCGGCGACCGATTCACCTCGGCAAGCGCGCTGTTCGGCAACGACCTGTCCACGTTGCCCGAGTTCCCCGCCGAAATTCGCGCGCCGGCGGGCACGGTGCACGGAGTCTCCAGCTTTCAGGTGCACATCAGCGATCACGACATCACCACCCCGGGCGACGCACCCAGCGTGCTGGTCGCGATGAACCCGGCGGCCCTCAAGGCCGATCTGCACACCCTGACCGTCGGCGGCACGCTGATCGTCAACATCGATACCTTCGACGAACGCAACCTGGCCAAGGCCAACTATCACGAGAATCCGCTCGAGGACGGTTCGCTGGCCAACTATCGCCTCATCACGGTGCCGATGACCACGTTGACCAAAGACGCAACGGCGCCGCTGGGCGTCAAGCCGCGCGACGCCGATCGCTCGAAGAACTTTTTCGCCTTGGGCCTGGTCAGCTTCATGTACACGCGTCCGGCCGAATCCACCCTGACATGGATCGACGAGCGTTTCGCCAAGGTGCCCATGGTGCAAGCGTCGAACCGCGCCGCATTCCTGGCCGGGATGAACTACGGCGAGACCACCGAGGAGTTCGGCCATCGCTACGAGGTCCGCCCGGCGAAGATGCCGCCCGGCGAGTACACCAACATCACCGGCAACGTCGCCCTCTCGTGGGGCTTGGTCGCTGCCGGCCAGTTGGCCAAACTACCCCTCACGCTGGGCTCGTACCCCATCACGCCTGCGTCCGACATTCTGCATGAGCTGTCCAAGCACAAGCACTTCGGCGTTCGCACCGTGCAGGCCGAAGACGAAATCGCGGCGGCAGCCATTGCCGTGGGCGCGGCATTTTCGGGTCATCTGGGCATCACCACCACGTCGGGGCCTGGCGTCGCCCTGAAGAGCGAAACCACCAGCTTGGCGGTCTCGCTGGAACTGCCGTTCATCCTCATCGACATCCAGCGCGGCGGCCCGTCGACCGGGCTGCCCACCAAGACCGAGGCGGCCGACCTGAACATCGCCATGTTCGGTCGCCACGGCGAGGCACCGCTGCCCATCGTGGCCAGCTACAGCCCGGCGCAATGCTTCTTTGCAGCCATCGAGGCAGCACGCATTGCGGTGAAGTACCGCACGCCGGTCATCTTGCTGAGTGACGGATACCTGGCCAACGGCTCGGAACCGTGGCTGCTGCCCGACCCGGCGACACTTCCCGATATATCGGTACCGTTCACCACTGAGCACAATCATGTCAACGATGATGGATCTACCGAGTTCTGGCCGTACTTGCGCGATCCCGAGACGCTGGCGCGCCCGTGGGCCATTCCCGGTACGCCGGGGTTGATGCACCGGGTGGGCGGGCTCGAAAAGGAAGACGGCACCGGCAACATCAACTACACGCCAGAGAACCACGAGAAGATGGTGCATCTGCGCCAGGCCAAGGTGGCCGGCATCGCCAAGGACATCCCGTTGTGTCAGGTGGTGGGCGATGCCGATGCCGACTTGTGCCTGTTGGGGTGGGGGTCCACCTGGGCCGCCATCGATGCCTCGGTGCAGCGAACGCGACGGCGCGGCACGAAGGTGGCATGGATCCACCTGACCCACCTCAATCCGTTCCCGTCGAATCTGGGCGAGTTGCTGCGGGGGTTCAAGCGCATCCTGGTCCCCGAGCTCAACCTGGGCCAACTGTGTCGCATCGTTCGGGCCGACTTCCTGGTCGACGCCCGCCCGCTCAGCAAAGTGCAGGGTCTGCCGTTCATCTCGCTCGAGATCGAGACCGCCATCGAAGCCCACATCCAGGAGCTGTCATGACCGACACCGCCGTTCCACTGACCACCAAGAAAGACTGGACCAGCGACCAAGAGGTTCGCTGGTGCCCGGGCTGCGGCGACTACGGCATCCTGCTGGCCGTGCAGATGTTGATGCCCGAGTTGGGTGTCCGGCCCGAGAACACTGTCTTCGTCAGCGGCATCGGTTGTTCCAGCCGGGTCCCGTACTACATGAACACCTATGGCGTGCACGGCATCCACGGCCGCGCGCCGGCCATTGCCACGGGAGTCGCCGTTGCGCGACCGGACCTGGACGTGTGGGTCATCACCGGCGATGGCGACGGTCTGTCCATCGGCGGCAACCACCTCATCCATGCACTGCGACGCAACGTCAACCTGACCATCCTCATGTTCAACAACCGCATCTACGGCCTCACCAAGGGGCAGTACTCACCAACGTCAGAGCTCGGCAAGGTCACGAAAAGCACGCCCGCCGGCAGCATCGATCCGCCTTTCAACCCGCTTGCCGTCGCGCTGGGTGCCGAAGCCAGCTTCGTGGCTCGTACCCACGATCTCGATCGCAAGCACATGATCGAAGTGTTCCGAGCAGCGCATGCTCACCGTGGCGCTTCGTTCGTCGAGATCTTCCAGAACTGCAACGTGTTCAACGACGGCGCATTCGACGACGTCACCGGACGCGAGCAGAGACCGCACAACATGATCGATCTGCACCACGGTCAGCCAATCCGCTTCGGTCCCGATGGTGGCCGCGGTGTCGTGATGGGCCAGGACGGTCAGTTGCGACTCGTCGACGTCGCCGACGTGGGCCAGGACGCGCTGCTGGTGCACGATGCGCATCGGTCCGATCCCAGCCTGGCGTTCGCGTTGGCCAGGCTCAGCAGCGACGACCATTCGCCCACGCCGTTCGGCATTTTTCGATCGGTCGAACGACCCGACTACGGCACATCGGTCGGCAATCAGCTCGCAGCCGCATCGGCGTCAAAGGGCCCCGGCGATCTGGCCGCGTTGCTGCGCTCGAACGGCACGTGGACCGTGCACGCCGACAACTGACGAGATGATCGTCGTGGCAGATCCGCCGCATTGCGTTGGTGCGGCGCGGCGCTCGCTGCAAGACTCTCCCGATGTCCGTCGTCGTCGATGCCGCCATGGTCGAGGCATTCCGCCGCGGCGATGACGATGCGGTGCGGCAGTTGTATCGGGCTTACGCCAGGCTTGTCTTCAGTGTTGCCCACCGGGTGTTGGGCAATCGCGCTCAGGCCGAGGACGCCACCCAGCAGACGTTTCTTCAGGCCTGGCGCAATGCGTCGTCCTTCGAAGCTGGGCGCGATCCGGCGCCGTGGTTGGCTACCATCGCTCGACGCACTGCTATCGACATCCAACGCAGTGAAGCACGTCGGCCGGTCTCGGCCCTCGACGACGCGCCGGCCGACGATCCTGGCCTGGTCACCGATCCGCCGTCCGCGGAACAGCTGTGGGACACGTGGCAGGTTCGGTCGGCCATCGATGCACTGGACGACCGCGAGCGAGAGGTCGTGCGGTTACAACACCTCGAGGGGTTCACGCAGCAAGAGATCGCCGAGCGTCTGGGCGTGGCACTGGGCACGGTGAAGTCGCGTTCGTTCCGTGCGCACAAGACGCTCGCCGACCGGCTGCGCCATCTCCGAGAACCGGGCGATGACCGATGACGTACCAGTGGGGCGAGGAGGTGGACGATGTCGATGGATGACGACGAACAGCGCGACCTCGCGCTGCTGCTGGCAGACCCATCGTTGTGGCTCGAGCCAGGCCCCGCAGTCGAAGCTGACGTGCTGGACGCCATCCTTGCCGAGCGTCGCGCGTCGACTGCCGCGGCCGCCGGCCCTGCAACGTCTGCAGTCGTCGTTCCCATCGATGCCCGTCGCCGGGCGTGGACCACGCAGCTCGTCGCGGGTCTGGTCGGTGCCGCCGCGGCGGCGCTGATCGCGGTCGTCGTGGTGCGGTCGTCCGACGATGGCGCCCAGTCGTCGTCGGCGCCCAACTCCAGCTTCCAACTGGTGGGTACCGACCTGGCGCCCGGCTTCGAGGGCACAGGCGAGGTTCAGGTGCAGCCATCGGGCACCCTCATCAGAATGGCGGTCGTCGGCCTGCCTCGCCGCGAGGACGACAACTTCTACGAGGCATGGCTGAAGAGCTGCGACGGCACACGCCTGGTGCCCATCGGCACCTTTCACGAGATGGACCGGGCCACCGGCTGGGCCGGAGTGCCCGTGCAGGATTTCCCGGTGCTCACCGTCACCCAAGAGCAGGTCGCCGGCCCACAGGACATTCAGCAGGGTTCGTCGGGACTGGTCGTCATCACCGGCGAGATCTCGCCTTGCCCCGCCACGTGACGACCCGCCGGCATACACCCATCGATGTGCCCGCCTCGGTACGGTAGGCCCGACATCATTCGCTGCCCCGGAACTTGATCGCGGTCGCTCACCGAATCACGTCACTGCACCGTCACGTCGAACCATGGCCATCCTGCTCGCACTGTCCTCGGCACTCGTCTACGGCGTCGCCGACTGGTGTGGCGGGCGCGCCAGCCGGTTCCACCCCAGCGCGATCGTCACGCTGGTCGGGCAAGTCGTCAGCCTGATCTTGATCGTCGTCACCGTGGCCATCGTCGGCACGCCTGCGCCCGATGCCGCAACCGTCGGCTGGGGACTTGCCGCAGGCGCCGCCGGTGCCGTCGGTCTGGCATGTCTGTACTACGCGTTCGCGAATGGCGCGATGACCGTGGTGGCGCCCATCAGCGCGGTCGTCGGCGCCGTGCTGCCAGTTGTGGTCGGCCTAACGACCGGCGAGCGACCCGAGCCGATCGCCTACGCGGGCATGGCCCTGGCGATCGGCAGCGTCGCCCTGGTCAGCGGCGCAATCGGCGAGCGCCACCGACCCACACCCCGACGGATCATCGGGTTCGCTGTGGCTGCTGGAATCGGCTTCGGTGTGCTGTTCGTCGCGCTCGATCGAGCCGACCCAGATTCGGGGCTGTGGCCGTTGGTCGCGGCACGTTCATCGTCGGTGCCATTGCTGGTCGTGATTGCGTTGTGCATGGGCGCCCGAGTGGGCCCGCAGCGTCGACAGTTGCGCCTGGCCGTGGTGGCCGGCGGCCTCGACATGGCGGCCAACGTGCTGTACCTGCAGGCCGTGCGCGGCGGACTGCTGTCGGTGGTGGCGGTGGTCAGCTCGCTGTACCCGGCCAGCACCGTCATGCTGGCCTTTGCGTTCGACCGCGAACGAGTGAATCGTTGGCAGGCAGCGGGCATGGCCACAGCGGCCGTCGCGCTCGTCATGGTCACTCTCGGCCGGGGCTGAAGGTCCGTGCACGACGGTCGGGCTGGGGTCGGGAGTTGCTCAGGCGGCGTCGTCGGGATGGGCCGCCAGGTATGTCGCAGCATCGACGGGTAGCGGCTGGGTGTAGCCAATCGGCAAGCGCACCGTGCCGGCCGACGACGAGTAGAAGACCTGGAACGCGTGGTATCCGTCGTACAGCGCCGGCACGTCGCGCATGTTCTCTGCATACGCCGTGACCACCGCGACGTACCCCTCGTTGGGGTTGTACTGGAACAGTGCCGCAGGCATGTCGGCCGGCGCGCCGTTCTGCGCCAGATACGTCGCCGCGCCCACGATGGCGTCGCGGGTCAGCAGGGGATCGCCGGTGCAGCACCCGGCCCAGGTGCTCGGCAAGAACTGCATCGGTCCGACAGCCCCGGCTGATGACACGCCCACAATGCGGCCCATGCGCGTCTCTTGCAGATGAATCGCGGCCAGCCAGTACCACGGCACACCAGTGGCCGCTTCGGCCTCGGTGTAGTACGCCAGCAGGGTGGCGACCGACTCGGGTGCCGCGATCGTCCACGCGGGCAGGGTGGCGGACGGTGTCGATGGGGTGGGATCGGCCGCGCTGCGCGCCTGTACGAACTGGCGGGCACGGATGATCCGTTCCAGGGTGGGCCTGACGGTGGGATCGACGGCGGCGATGACGGCTTCGTCCAGCTCGGGTTGATCAGCCAGTTCTCGAACCAGCAGCTGCAACTGAGCGCCGGCCGCCGCACGCTGTTGCGAGGTGCTGGCCGCATCGCGGATCGTCAGTTCCGCCTGCGTCAGACCGGAGGCGAACTGCGTCGCGTCAAGCACTGTGTCGATTCGTGCCGATGGCAGGCCGGGTGGCGTGACGGCAACGACAGGATCGGTGCCCGCGATCGTGACGACAGGGGAGGAGGAAAGCGTCGTCGCACTGGTGTCATCGACGTCGCTGATCTCGACCGGCTCGTCGTTGCTGCAGGCTGCCACGACGAAGGCCGCAATCAGCAACGTCGCCGCGGTGCGTGAAAGGGCGTGCATGTTCAGCGCGGCAACCCCAGCACTCGTTCGCCCAAGATGTTGCGCATGACGTTCGACGTGCCACCCATGATGGTGTAACCGGGCGCGTACGACAGACCTTTGGTGATGTCGTCCCACAGCATCGCATCGGGACCCAGTACGTGCGCAACGAAGTCGGCGACCTGCGTCTCGTGCTCGGTGCAGAAGCACTTGGTGGCTGCGCTGAAACCCGCGGGCGCCTGCCGCAGCACCTCACGCACGACCAGGATGCGCCCGATGCGGTAGCCGATCTCGAGCGCGGCGATGCGTTGACGAACCACCGGGTCGTGGGTGTCTGCGCGTTGCCTGGCGATCTGGTACAGCGCCAGGTTCGACACCAGGCGGTCGATGCCGCCGCGCTCGTGTTCCAGCTGCCGCATGGTCTGCTTGAACGCCCCACCTTCCACACCCACCAGGTTCAGCACAGGGACGCGCACGTCGGTGAAGAACACCTCGCAGAAGTGACGGTTGGTGGTCATGTCCTTGATCGGCCGGACCTCGATGCCCGGCGTGTCCATGGGTACGACGATCTCGCTGATGCCTGCGTGCGGGGGGCCGTCGATGCTGGTGCGGCAGATGAGGTAGCAGGAGTCGGCGACCTCGCCGAAGCTGGTCCAGATCTTCTGCCCGTTGATGACCCAATCGTCGCCGTCACGAATCGCCCGCGTGGTCAGCGACGCCAAGTCGCTGCCGGCATTCGGTTCGCTCATGCCGATGCACCACGTGGTCTCGCCCGACAGGATCTTGGGCAGGAACTCGGCCTGCTGGTCTGGCCGGCCGTAGGCGATGAGGGTGGGGCCCATCTGCCGATCGGCGAACCACATCGCCGCAATCGGTGCACCGGCGGCGATGAGCTCTTCGCCCACGATCAGGCGCTCGATGGGCGGCCGACCACCACCGCCGAACTCCTCCGGCCAGGTCATGCCGATCCAACCCTGTGCGGCCATCTCGCGGGCGAACTCCTTCGAGTAACCGTTGATCCAGCTGTCGTTGTGCCGTCCGTAGCGGGCAACTGCTTCGGCGGCCACCTTGCGTGCCCGCTGGCGCAGCTCGATCTGATCGGGGGTCCACGAGAAGTCCATCGCCCGAAATCCTACGACGCAGGCTGCGCGTCGGCCCTGCTGCGGCATCGTCAGCGGGTGCCCGTCCAGCTAAAGGCGATAATTCCGATAAAGATGACTGGGATAGTCGGAATTTGGTATGTTGTTGCCCGTGACGCTCCTCAGCCCAGACAGCAGCACGGACAGCGACCTGATCGACCGGCGCCCTGATCTCGACCTCGAGGTCCTCGATCGCGACTTCGGCATGCATGCCGATCCGGTGCGCATGGTGCAGTGGCTGATCGATACGTTTCCGGTCGAGCAGATCGTTCTGGCGTCGGCAATGGCCGCCCCCGTGCTGGTCGATGTGGTCTCGAAGGTCATTCCCGGCATCGAAGTGGTCTTCCTGGATACCGGCTACCACTTCGAAGAAACCCTGCGCACTGTCGATGCTGTGGCTGACCGCTATGCCATCCGCCTGACCGTGACCCCGGCACCGCCCATCGGGGACGAGCAGTACCTCACCGACCCCGATGGCTGCTGCAACCGGCGCAAGGTCGTTCCATTTCAGCAGGTTCGCTCGACCAAGGCCGCGTGGATCAGCGGTGTTCGGCGCAGCGACGCAGCAACACGGGCCAGCACGCCATTCGTGCAGCGAGACCGGCAGGGCCTCATCAAGTTGAACCCGATCGCGGCGTGGACCGATGCCGATGTCGCCACGTACGCAGCGATCCACGAAGTGCCACTGAACCCACTGATGTCGAAGGGCTACTCGTCCATCGGCTGCTGGCCGTGCACCCGGCGTCCCTTGAACGGCGACGATGCGCGTTCGGGTCGTTGGGCCGACCAGGCCAAGACCGAGTGCGGGCTGCACCTGTGATGCGGTCGGCGCCGGCCGGCCGCGATGGGTAGCGTCGCGTCATGAGTTCGCCTCAGTCGCCGAGCGGGTCGGGCCGTCAGGTGGCAGGCGCGCACGTCGCCATCGTGGGTGCCGGTCCTGGCGATCCCGAGCTGCTCACGCTGAAGGCCGCCCGATTGTTGAGTGAGGCGCACGTCGTGCTCTACGACCGACTGGTCTCACCGCAGATCCTGGCGATGGCACCACCCGATGCCGAACTGATCGATGTGGGGAAGCGGCCCGGCGGCAGTCATACCCAAGACGTGTTGAACGACTTGCTGGTCGCCGTGGCAACGCCCGGTCGTCGAGTGGTGCGGCTGAAGGGTGGCGATCCGTTCGTCTTCGGTCGCGGCGGTGAAGAGGTCGAGGTACTCGCGCGTCATGCCATCTCGTTCGAGGTCGTTCCGGGCATCAGCTCGGCGCTGGCCGCGCCGTCGGCTGCCGGCATTCCGGTCACGCATCGCAACGTGTCGCGTGCGGTCACCGTGGTCACGGGCCACGAGGCGCTGGATTCCAGCTCGGTCGATTGGTCGGCCCTGGCCAAGGTGGGTGGCACCCTGGTCGTGTTGATGGGCATCGAGCGGCGGGCGCAGATCGTGCACACGTTGGTA
>JANNFQ010000431.1:0-8828 GCA_031380045.1 Acidimicrobiaceae bacterium | reverse complement strand
CACCGAGACCAGCGCAAGCCCGATGATGATCAGGTTGTCGGCACGCATCTGACACCTCCCTGCCCGAGGACCCCGAAGGGTGAAGACCCGAGTCTCGCGCATCCCGGCGCGTGCCCGGCGCGTGATCGCGTGACATCTGATCTGGGTCATGGCCGAGAACCGGTCCGCGACGCCCACTGATGCCAGCCGAGCCAGGCTGTAGTCTCCAGTCCGCAACCTCACCTACCGACCGGCAAGGAGCATGAGCATGATGAAGACAGCCTTTTCGGTCGCCACCCGCATTCGGGCAACACCCGAGCGGGTCTTCTGGTTTCTCGCCGATCCATCCACGGCATCGGTCATCGATCCGGCTGTCAGGAGCTACGAACCCGAGGGTGGAACCATGGGGTTGGGTGTCAGGAACCACATCCGCATGAAGATGCTGGGTGTCCCGGTGAAGTTGATGAGCGAGACGATCGAGTGGGAACCAGGACGCAGAATGGGGTTTCGGTCGATCAAACCTAGGCGCCCTGTGATCGGTGTCGCGACACATCTGTTCGAGCCATGTCCGGAGGGCACCTTGTACACGTGGTCGATGGACTTTGTTCCGACAGGTGTTGGCGGGCGGCTGGTAGCGGGTTTCAGCGCTGCTCTCCTTGGGCGCAATGCCATCGCTCAAGGCGAACTCGTGCGAAAAGTGCTCGAGGCCGCCACCGGGCCGGTCCCACCACAGACGTAGCACATCGCTGAGACTCGTTCGTTGGCCCGCAAAGCCCGTCCGTAACGGGAAAGCTGAACTGCCCTGGTTCGTTGGAGGCTCTTGTGAGCTACGGGGCCGCGACGCCGGCTGTGCGGTGATCAATCGACAGTGAGAAGCATCGTGAAGCTACTTGTCTCGGCGGGCTGAGGGTCTGCCGGTTCGGCGAAGCTGGATTCCGGTCTTGGTGAGTTCCTGGCGCAGGGTGGTCGGGTTGATGCCGAGATCGTCGCACAGCTTCGTCATCGGTTCGCCGGCCAGATACCGCCATGTGGCCGATGCGAGAAGCTCGTCGGTGAGCTTGCGAATGGACGCTCGGCTCGGGACATCTCGGCGTTGGAGGTGTCGCAGTGCTGTGTCCCCGTTGATCCCGAAGGCCGCTGCAAGTCGGCGAACGTTGATGCCGGTGGCGTACAGGTCGACCAGGTTGTCGACTTCGGAGCGGGTCAGTCGCCGCTGCCGTTGGAGGTTGGCCGTAGTGCGACTCGGGCGAATTCGCCGGGCGCGTATCCGTGGCAGGATCTCCATGGCCCGGGCGAAGTGGTGCGGGGGGTTCGAAAGCCGTCCCTGATGGTCCACCGGTTCCGCACTGCGGTCAGCGGAATCACAAAAAGCGCGCAGATCCGTTGGCGGTCGAGGGATCGCGGGGAGCCGGTTCGTGCAGTCACGCAGCCCGGATGGTCGGTTGCCCGGGCGGGGTGCTGATCAATACACGCCCGCTGGGGAGTGTGAACGTGGCAGTGCCGTCGGACCGGAGGACGATCTTCCAGCGCTCTCGATGGACGATGTGATGATGCCGGACGCACAGGAGGATCAGATTGTCCAACTTGGTCGAACCGTGGTGGCGCCACCACGTGATGTGATGCGCGTTGGTCCACGCCTTCGGTCGGTTGCAACCCGGCACGCGGCAACCTCGGTCACGGTGGGCAACGGCCTTCCACAGACGTGGTGGGACCGTATGGGTGGTGCGTCCGTAGTCGATGATTCGGCCGGCGCTGTCGCGCAGGACTTTGTGGAGCACGCAGTCGCACAGGAAGGCATCGGTTGCCCAGGACGGCAACATTCGCCCGTTGGCGGTCACTGCACAACTGCCACCCACCCCACGGTCGTCGGGCCGCCGCCGCATCGCGACGAACACATCGTCGGCCGAAGCCGCAGCCTCAGCCGAATCGGCTTCACCGAAGGCGTCGGTTTCGTCGCCGGCTGAATCGAAGGCTTCGTCGGCCGACACGTGGCCCTCGGACTCACTGTCACCCTCGCTCGGGCCCCCGATGTCATCGTCGGCGCCTTCATCGACCTCGTCGTCGATCTTGCCGTCGACGAGATCGGCGAGTTCGACGATGAGCTCGACGTGGGGGTGATGGCGCGGGGTCGCGTTCTTGGTGTTGTTGCTGTTGAAGAAGCTGAAGATCTCGATGACTGCGTCTGCCGTACGCATGGTTGGTGTGCGGTTGTCGTCGGCGCCGTCGAAGCAGCGCGCGGTTTCGATGGCAGCCTGCAAGATCTCGGCTGCTGTCTTGTCGAACACGAACCTGCCCATCAGGCTGCCGTCGGGTAGATCACCCGCCGTCCAGGACCGTTCCGGTGGCGTCGGTGGGGCGATCTCCAACTCATCTTCGGCGTTGGCGCGCCACGCGGCAAGGGCGACCTCGGTCTGTTGCGCGTCGAGTTGCTCGATGGTGGTGATGATGCCGTCGAGGTGTTGCTCGAACAGGTGACTGGTCAGGCGCGAGGGCGTCGCCCGCAACGCGGCGACCTGTGCCGCGGAGAGGCGGCCCGACAGTGCGGCCTCGGCGACGTGGTCGTGGCGGCGAAGGAACTTCCCGGTGCGCGCCAGCGCGGTGATCTCGCGAGAAGCGAGTTTGGTGTTGGTCCGCAGCCAGCCGCCCATCGACAACGATTGCCCGTCGGCCCAGGCGCCAGCGTCGTTCAACGCGGCAACGGCAACAGCGATCTGGGCGCCGAAACGTTCGTGGTGGCCGACCGCTGCGACGAGGTCGGACATGGTGCTGATCTCTTCGAGACACCCGGTGACCCTCTCGTCCGACATACCTCGAATCGTACACCAGTTCGACCGCTGATCGACGACGAACCCCATATGTTTTCAGGCTTTCCGAGGATTTCTCAACCACAGACTGTGGCCATTCCAACCGAATCTGAAAGAGGTGAACGAATCGGCCCCACCGGCCGAGGGACACCGAATGCTGGTGGACGAAACGTGCCGAGCATCACACCGCACCGAGCGCACTTTCGGCTGTTGGGCGAGATAGACGATGTGGCCATGAAGTCCTCTTCCATGCAGCACTCCCTCGGCTTTGTGCAGCTCTCGCTCGGAGTTGCGGTTGCACTCGTGACAGTCAGTGCTGCCGCGCCTGCGGCCGCCGACGTCGCCCCGATGCGGTCGACCTCTACAGCCACGCTGGATGTCGCTGCCGATGCATCGGCAACGGCCGTGCGAGTCGATCCTCCTCATTCGCCCGCCAACCAGCTGGCGTTGCCGGTTGGCGCTGGTCTGCATGGCCGCCCCTTCGCGCCCGAAGGTCTGTCCGGCTGCGAGGAGATGTCGTTCTATCGCGTTCAATGGGGTCTCCCAGTGTCGTTCGATTCGTTGGGATGGCGCGAGAGCGGCTGCCGCAACGAGGACATGGTCCGCACGTCGTGCTGCGTTGGCTACTGGCAGTTGTACGTCTCGTCGTTCGTACGAGATCTCCGGGCGGGGCCGCGCCTGGCCGACGAGTGCGCTGTGTACAGCGCCGGCGACGTCGATAGCGACACCGCGCTCGACAAACAGCGCCAGGCGTGCGCCGCAGCGGTGGTGTACTCGATCCAAGGGTTTGGTGCCTGGTCGATCTGACCGAGATCACGGCAGTCACCCAAATGGCGGTTTCGTGCGGCGTTGCCCTGGATACACGGCAACGAAATGTCTCCTTCCGAACCGGACGTTCCCGTTGAACGCATTGACGATGTCCAGGCTTCGGCACGCCACATTCCCGTAGGGCCGGTCGCGATCGTCATGGGTCTCGTGGCGTTCGCAGTGGCGCTGTCGAAGGTGGCAGGCGAGCTGGCCGACATCCTCGGCCTGTTGCTGTTTGCGTCTGCGCTGGCGTGGCTGCTGACCCCGATGAAGGCAGCGATCGCCCGGCGGATCGGTACCGGAGGCTCCATCGTTGTGATCGTCTTGGGTGTGCTGATCGTGGGCCTGGGCATCGGCGGATTGCTGGTGGCCGACCTGTCGTCCGGTGCCGACGCACTGTCGGATCGCGTGCGGGCTTCACTGGCACCAGGCGGAGACCGGTCGTGGTTCTCGCGTCTGCAGGGCTCGTTGCAGCTGGATCGGGGTGTGGCCGACTGGTTGACATCGCTGCCCAGCCGGATGGTGTTCGGCGCCAACGGCACACCGGCCTTGGGCCAGCGTGTGGTCGACATGTTGGTCGTCGTGGTGCTTGCCGCGTTCCTGCTGGCCAGCGGAGGCAGTGTCATTGCCGCGCTGGTCGCGGCGTGGCCTCGCGACGAGCGCGAGAAGGTCTGGCGACTGCTGGGCGATGTCGATGCCAGAGCCGGCGCCTTTCTGCGCCACTCGGTCATGGTGGCGCTGGTGTGTGGCGGCGGGCTGGGCGTTGTCGGAGCGGTCGTTGGTGTACCCGTACCGGTCGCTCTGGGGATCTGGGCGGGCTTCTGGTTGGCCGTGCCGACGCTGGGTTGGTTGGTGGCGGTGTTGCCGATGATCGTCACTGCCGCCTCTGTGGACCGAGTGCCTGTGATGGTGTTGATCGCCAGCACACTGGTCTGCGCATTTCTGGTACGTCGCCGTCGAGACAGCAGCGGTCGAGCGCCATTCAGATTGGGTGTCGGCGTGGTGATTCCGTGTCTGGCCATCGGCGTGGCGATCAGCGGCTCGGGTGTGGCGTTGTTGCTGTTGGTGGTCGGCACCATCGGCTACGCCGTGATCACCTCCGAGCATCGGCATCTGGCGATGCCACTGGCGCATCTCGACGACGAGCACGTGTATCGCGTCGGTCCCATCGAGTGGCCGACTGGGTTCCGCGGCGTGGTCTCTGCAGCGCTGGTGGTATCGGTCGGCGTACTGATGTGGACCCTGGTCATCAGGTCCACCGGTGCGATCGTGTGGATCACGGTTGCCGCATTCCTGGCGATCGCCTGCGATCGGCCGGTCGACTTCCTCGGCCGGAAGCTTCGGGTGGGTCGCCGCGCCGCGCTGGTGCTGACGCTGTCGGTTCTCGCGGTCGCAGTGGGCAGCCTGACGTTGACCATCGTGAACCAGGGTCCGAAGTCCACCGAACGAGCCCTGCAAGAACTGCCGAAGGTGGTCGAGGACATGCAGGATGCGCCGCTGATCGGTGGGTGGCTGACCGACCAGGATGCCGCCACAAAGGTGCGGGACGAGCTCGAACGGTTGCCCAGCCGGATCTCGGAGTCGCGCGGCGCGCTCGCCTGGTTTCCGTCGATCGGATCTCAGGTCGCCGACGTCGTCTGGGTGATCCTGTTGACCATCGCCTTCGTGCTGGACGGTGGACGACTGATGGCTGCCCTGACGCGCGAAGTGCCCGTGCGGCACCGAAGGCAGTTCACCCGTTTGGTGGGGGTCAGCCATCAGGCGCTGGCGGGCTATGCCGCGGGCGCAGTGCTCGTATCGGCGATGAACGGCGTGGTGGTGTTGATCTTGGCGATCGTGCTGCACATCGGGCTGGCCGCAGTGCTGGCTCTGTGGGCGTTTCTGTGGGACTTCATCCCGCAGGTGGGTGGGATCATCGGCGGCGTGCCACTGATGCTGTTTGCACTGATTCGCGGACCCGGCCCGTTCATGATCGCCACCATCGTGTACCTCGTGTACCAACTCATCGAGAGCAACGTGATCTTCCCGGCAATCATCGGCGACAGCGTCGACATCCCACCGTGGGCGACGATGGTTGCCGCGTTGGTCGGGGCTGCTGCGGGGGGAGTGCTGGGTGCGATCGTCTTGACGCCACTGGTCGGGGTCGTTCGCAGTGCGATGGTCGAGTATCGGCGTGACGACTTTCCGGGCCGGACGACTGCCTGACCTCGTTCGTTGCTGCGGTGACGAGAGGTTGCTCGATACATTCGTTGTTCGTGTCTGACGATCTTGGCGACCGGTTGCGTGCCGCCACTGAACTGCTCGAGGCCGTAGTGGCTGATCGTCAGCTGCTGGCATCGCTGTCGCTGGAGGATCGCACTCGGCTGCTGAACGCTGCGGGCAACGTGTACTCGCCCGACGTCGAAGAACGGCGACGCCAGATCAAGTCGCAGCGTCGCCAGCACAAGGCGCAGAAGGTGCAACGCGATCAGGGATCGCTGTCCGAGACGGGTATTCGCACGCTGCGCGCCAAGGCTGTGTTCACCACGCCGAACGTGTTTGCACCAACCGACATCGACGCTGACGACATCGACGACGTCGACGAACGCAACGCTCGTGAGTCGATCGAGCCGCAGCACTGCTACGTGTGCAAGCAGAAGTACTCGCGGATTCATCCGTTCTACGACCAGATGTGCCCGCCGTGCGCCGAGTTCAACTATGCCAAGCGCGCCGAGACCGCGGATCTCGGCGGACGAGTTGCGTTGCTGACCGGAGGCCGTGTGAAGATCGGGTATCAGGCGGGCATCAAGCTGCTTCGAGCCGGTGCGCATCTGATCGTCACCACTCGGTTCCCGCGTGACTCGGCGATGCGCTACGCGCGTGAGGAAGACTTCGCGCACTGGGCGGACCGACTGGAGATCTTCGGACTCGACCTTCGCCACACACCCAGCGTCGAGGCGTTCTGCCACCACTTGCTCGAGACCCGTCATCGTCTGGACTTCATCGTCAACAATGCCTGCCAAACGGTACGCCGTCCTCCCGACTTCTATCGCCACATGATGGATGTCGAAGCAGCCGCGCTGAATGAAATGCCGCGCGACGCACGCCGATTGCTGGGGGCCTACGAGGGGCTGCGTCGAGACGACATGTTGCAGTCCGGCGAGGCGACACCGAGCGGCACGGCGCCGTTGCCCGTTCCGGGCATCACCCACGCCGCGCAACTGTCACAGGCGACCCTGCTGGCAGAGGATGTCGGTCGTTCAGATCTGTTTCCGTCCGGCCGCCTGGACCAAGATCTTCAGCAGGTCGATCTGCGCGATCGCAACTCGTGGCGGCTGACGCTGGCCGAGGTGTCGTCGGTCGAGTTGCTCGAGACACAACTTGTCAACGCAGTCGCGCCGTTCATCCTGAACGCCCGACTGAAGCCGCTCATGTTGCGAACCCCCGATCGCGACAAGCACATCGTCAACGTGTCGGCTGTCGAGGGCCAGTTCTACCGCAAGCTCAAGACCACGCGTCATCCACACACCAACATGGCCAAGGCAGCGCTGAACATGATGACGCGCACGTCGGCTGCCGACTACCACGCCGATGGCATTCACATGAACAGCGTCGACACCGGTTGGGTCAGCGATGAGGATCCCGTGCACATTGCGCTGCGCAAGACTGCCGAGCAACACTTCCATCCACCGCTCGACATCGTTGATGGCGCGGCCCGCATCGTCGATCCGATCATCGCCGGCATCAACTCGGGCCGCCATCCGTGGGGTCAGTTCCTGAAGGACTATCGCCCGACCGACTGGTGAGGTCTGCCGCGTCGAGGCTGGTGCCTCGACACGGAAACGATGTCCGTCAGGGTCCTGGATGATCATGACCTTCGTTCCTCGACCGACCTCGACCTGATCGAACGTGTGCCAGCCGTCTCACATAGACACACCCAATGTTTGTCGTGATCTGCGCAAGGCCGCACGCGCCAAAGGAATGTCCGGCACGCTTCGAGCAACAAGTTCATGCGAATGGATGCACACCATGCACAGACCACACGGAGTCCGCAGGCAAGTGATGACGGTTGCTGCCACGTTGCTGGCGGTGATCGGCGCCGGCGCAATCGCAGGCGGTGCCGTCGCCGGTGGCGCGCCGCGGCCCGAGGCATCGTTGACCGACCTGACGGCCGAGCCCCCTGGCGCATTCGTCGCTGTCAGCCCGTTGCGCGTGTTGGACACGAGGCCCGCTCCGCAGGGGCCGATCGGTGTTGGTGCGTCGGGACCGATCACGCAGAACTCCAGCATCGATCTGAAGCTGTCCGGCGAGGGTCAAGCCATTCCAGCACGGGCCACGTCGGCATTCCTGAACATCACGATCGATCAGGATGCTACGCTGGCCAGCTTCCTGACCGTGTGGCCGACCGGCGAACCTCGGCCGCTGACTTCCGCGAACAACGCCCTGCCCGGCCTGGTTGCCTCGAACACCATGCTCGCCAAGCTGGGTGATGGCGGCAGCATCAGCATCTTCAACCAACAGGGCGATGTCAACGTGGTCATCGACCTACTGGGATATGTCGTCCCCCTCGAGACGCCGACCGTTCCCACCGTGCCGCCGACGGTTCCAACCACCGACCCGCACGCCGGTTTGATCTCTGGTGCCGGGCCGCCATCGTCGACCGACGGTTCTGACGGTGACTTCTATCTCGACACCTCCAGCCAGGTTCTCTCTGGGCCCAAGACCGGTGGTGCATGGCCGCCCGCAGGAGTCGCCCTCGGCGGCGTCCAAGGCGCCGCCAGCGCTTACAACACTGGCGTTGTAAATCTGCCCGTACCAACCACGGCACCAGTCGCTGTCCACTTCGCGAACGCTGGCCCGGCCCGAGGCTCGGTCTCGCGGACCAATGACACCACGTTCATCGTCGCCGAAGCCGGCCTTTACACAGTCCAGTTTCACCTCGGGTTTGTGAGCTCCGCCAGTGGCACCATCGCCGTGTTCGTGAACGAAGTCCCGACAGGCAATACGACGACTCTGGCTAGCGATTCGTTCGCTGCCGACGATGTCTCCATTTTCGCCACCGTCGGTGATTTGATTCAGCTGAGGTTCGCCCCGCTCGTGGCCGGCGCGTCGACGAATCTGGACAACTCGTCGATCTTGGTGGAGCAGACCACGGCTTCGTGACTTGCTGCGCAGGTCGCGCTCGGAGCGGGCAACCCATCGTCCAGACTGACGTCGTGGGGCATGAGCGATCGAGGTTTGCGGGTGGCGATCAGGCGT
>JANNFQ010000449.1:0-8761 GCA_031380045.1 Acidimicrobiaceae bacterium | reverse complement strand
TGGGCGGATGAGGCTGGTCCTGAGAGCGGTCCGTTGGTGGTACTGATCCATGGCTCGATGGACCGTTCGTCGGGCATGTTGAAGCTCAGCCGCGCGCTGGACGGGCGGTGCCGCGTGGCGCGCTATGACCGGCGTGGATATGGACGCTCGGCGATGACGACGAGTGCCGATGGTTCGTTCAAGTCGTTCGGTTCGTTCACGATGACCGACCAGGTCGACGATCTGGCAGAAGTCATTGCCGGGCGCTCGGCCGTCCTGGTGGGGCACAGCTACGGCGGCAACGTCGCGTTGGCCACGGCGCAGCGCCATCCGCACTTGGTGAGCGCCATTGCCATCTACGAGACGCCGCTGTCGTGGATGCCGTGGTGGCCGGGCAACACGGCCGGCGGTGCGGCGGTGGCCATGGCCGAGGCACCAGAAGCAGCGGCCGAGCGGTTCATGCGACGAATGATCGGCGATCAGCGTTGGGAGGCGTTGCCCGAAAGAACCCGCGCCACGCGTCGGCGTGAAGGCGTGGCAATGGTGGGCGAGCTGACCGACTTGCGCGACGTCGCCCCGTGGTCGGCACCGCTGGTGCGCGTGCCGGTGTTGGCGGGCCTTGGATCGTTGGGGGCCGCCCATCACCAGCGCGGCATGCACTGGATCGCCGAGCACGTGCCCACGGCGAAACTGGTGGAGCTGGACGGCTGCCGGCACGATGCCCCGCTCAGCCACCCGGCGTTGTTCGCTTCACACATGGTGGATCCGTTGTTGCCGCCGACTGTCCGCTGACACCGGTGCTGGCCGGCACCGTCAGTGGCCGGAGATCAGGGAACGGTGGTTGGGGTGGGGTCGACATCGGGGATGTGCACTTCGGTGCCGAAGAACTCGCATGTGGTCGACGAGAAGTCGCCAACTGCGGCCTTGTCCTTCACCCGCTGGCTGCAATCCTGCAACCGCGAACGTTGTGTCCAGACACCAAGCGCCAACCCGGCCAGCAACAGTGCCATGAAGATCTTCGTGGTCACGTTCTTGATTGTCGACGCGGCAACCAACGCCAGCACCACGAACCCGACGACGATGGCAATTCCGATGTTCTTGGCAGCGTCCACTCCGAGGGCGAGCATGTGCGAACCCTACGTCGTAGCGTTGGCGAACGTGAGTGACCCCACTGCCCCGAATTCGGCTCCTGACATCGGCTCGCGCCCCATCGGGCTCAGCCCGACAGGCTTGCCCAGCACCGTGTTGCCGCCAGCCGACCCTGCGGCCCAGCACTTGTTGGAACAGGCGCTACAAGCACCCTCCGACACTCGTCGCGCCCAGGTTGCCCAGGTGGCGGCCAGGTATCCGCGATGGCTCGATGTCTGGGCGGCTCTGGGCGACCTGGGTCGCGATCCCATCGAACGGTATGCGGCGTACCGGGTGGGTTATCACCGCGGCCTCGACACCCTGCGGGCCAACGGTTGGCGTGGCTCGGGCTACGTCCGTTGGGCGCACCCTACGAATCGTGGTTTTCTGCGTTCGCTGGCCGGGCTGGGCGCGATGGCAGCCGCGATCGGTGAGGTCGACGAGGCCGAGCGAATCGGGCTGTTCGTGTTGCAGCTCGATCCGGGTGGTGTGCCTGTCGACGTCACGCCCTGAGCCGCGATCCATGGTGGACGAACATCAGGTGGCCGGCGCAGTGCTCACCGGAGGGCAGAGCCGCCGGATGGGCCGCGACAAGGCGCTTGTTCGGGTCGATGGTCTGCCGATGGCCCAGCTCGTTGCAGCGACGATGGTCGAGGGTGGCTGCGACTCCGTGGTGCTGGTCGGCGGAGATGCGGGCCGCCTCGGCTCGATCGGTTTGGCGGTGCTCGACGATCGATGGCCGGGCCAGGGTCCACTCGGCGGCATCATCACAGCCCTCGAACACACAGGTGTGCCCACACTGGTAGCGGCCTGCGATCTGCCGTGGCTCGATGCGACAACCGTTCGATCGTTGACGCGACTGCGCGAGGCCACCGAGGAGTGGACCGATGTCGTCCTTGCCACGACAGATCGTGACGAGCCGATGTGTGCCTGCTGGATGCAATCGGCGCTACCGAAGTTGCAACGCCAGTTCGACGCGGGCCAGCGCGCGATTCATGTAGCGATTGGTTCGCTTCGCGTGCTCCGACTCCCTGTGGCCCGTGCCGCCCTGCGCAACGTGAACACCCCTGACGACATGCCGCCGGCGTGATCGCAGCAGATAGCGTGCCGGGCATGTCGATCCAGGAAGTGAACGTCGACGAGCTCGATGCAGCACTGGCCGCCGGTGCCCGAATCGTCGATGTCCGCGAGACCGACGAGTACATTGCCGGTCACGTTCCCGGTGCAGTGCACGTCGCCCTCGGCACCGTGCCCGACAACATCGGCGCGTTCAATGCGGCCGGCGCCACGTACGTCGTGTGCAAGTCGGGCGGACGCAGCATGCGTGCGTGCGAGTTCCTGGCCGATCAGGGAGTCGAAGCCATCAACGTGGCCGGCGGCACCATGGCCTGGACGCTCAGCGGCCGACCTGTGGTCGAAGGCGATCAGCCCGCGTGACGCATCGCTGGATCGCAACCGACGACGAGTTCGCCGGCATCGTCGATCAGCTCGTCAACCAGCCGCGGTACGCGATCGACACCGAGTTCCACCGCGAACGCACCTACTACCCGAAACTCGCCCTGGTGCAGTTGGCCTGGGACGATCAGATCGTGCTGGTCGACCCCCTGTCGGTCGACATGGCCGCGCTGCCTCGCCTGTTCGCCTCTCGGACGCTCGCGGTCTTTCACGCCGCGCAACAGGATCTCGATGTGTTGACGCAGACCTGCGGTGCAGTGCCGCAGCACCTGTTCGACACCCAGTTGGCTGCAGGATTCATCGGTTACAGCACGCCATCGTTGTTGTCGTTGTTGCAGGCCGAGATGGGTGTCACAGCGTCGAAGGGCGATCGCCTCACCGACTGGCTGCGCCGTCCGCTGACGGCCGATCAACAGACCTACGCCGCCGGTGACGTCGCCCACCTGTTCGAACTGCACGATCGCCTCACCGCGAAGCTGACCGATCTTGGTCGGCTCGATTGGGCGCTCGATGCCTGCGAAGAACTGCGCACTCGGCCAACCGGGGCCATCGATCCCGACCAGGCGTGGCTGCGCCTGAAGGACGTACGCATCCTGAAAGCTCGGGCCCGTGGTGTGGCCCAAGCGGTCACTGCGTGGCGAGAGCGTCGAGCCGCTGCCGTCGATGTGCCTGTTCGCCAGATCCTGCCAGACCTCGCCATCTTGGGAATCGCTCAGAAGCATCCGGCCAGCGTCGCCGAACTGTCGCAGTCGCGCGGGGTGGAAGATCGGCATGCCCGAGGCGCATTGGGCGCCGAGATCCTGGCCGCCGTCGCCGACGGATTGCGTCGCGACGTCGCCGGGCCGGTGGCCGACGGCGACGAGCTCGAGCGGGCCCTGCGGCCGGCAGTCACACTGGTGTCGGCCTGGATCAGCGAGATCGCCCGCGTCGAACGCATCGACACTGCGTTGCTGGCCACCCGCGCAGACCTGGTGGCCCTGCTGCGCGGCGACGCCGATGCCCGGCTGGCCCACGGCTGGCGCGGCGAGCTGGTGGGCGATGGCATCCGGCGGTTGGTCGAGGGCCGGGCCGGCCTGACCTTCGACGGTCGCGGTGGGCTGCGCTTGATCGACATTCCCACGCTCGACTGAGAACCTTGGCGACTGAAACCTCGGCGACCGAAAACCTTGGCGACCGGCGCGTGATCGTCAGCGAATGGTTCGTCGCATCTTCGCCCACAGCGCATCGAACGCCGCCGACACCTCTGCGCTACGGCTGCCGTACGAATGGATCGCGCGTCGTTGGCCGATCGCCTGGTTGACGATCACTCGCTGCGGCACGACTGGTTGCCACACCGCCTTCTTTCCCACGATCCGGGTCAGTTCCTCGTAGCGCCGATCGGCCTCGCCGCTGACTGCCGGCACCTTGTTGACGATGACACCGCTGAGCTCCAGATCGGCGTTGTGTGCGTCCCACACGTCGTCGATCAGATCGGCCACTGCGCCGATGCCGCGCAGTCCCAGCGCCGATGGTTCGACCACGATGACGGCGTGGTCGGCGGCGGTCAACCCGTTCGTGGTCAGGTTGCCCAGCGAGGGCGGGCAGTCCAGCAGCACGGCGTGATAGGCGTCGCTGACCTCGGCGAGCGCCGCGCGTAGTCGAGCGGGCGACCCCGTCTCACGAGCCTGCAGAGCGTCCGATGCCGGCAGCAGGTGCACCAGCTCGCTCCACTGGGATTCGACGATTGCGTCGGAGGCGCTGGTGCGAGCCAACACGTCGGCGGTCGAGTGCTCGACCTGATGCGGGTCGATGCCCAGCACCCAGGTGGCCGAGGCCTGCGGGTCGAGGTCGACGACCAGCACCCGGTGGCCAGCGTGTGCAGCAGCGGACGCCAGCCCCAGCGTGACGGTGGTCTTGCCGACGCCGCCCTTCTGGTTCAACAGCGCGACGGTGCGTCCCATGGCTGCATTGTGTCAGGACAGGCGGCCCACGATCGCCGTGCCCGCGGGAACCACGGTCAGCGCGTGACCGACCAGCGCGACGTCGGTCGCGATGGACACGTGTATTGCGTGGATCAACTCGACGGGTCGATCGCCCATGGCGAGCACCACGATCCAGTCGTCGCCGCGGCGAAAAACGATGGTGTCGTCGGTGGCGGTTGCATCGCCCGACGCATTGATCAGCAGGTCGGAGAACTCGAACCGGCCCGTTTGCAGCGCTGGTGTCGCCCGGCGCAGGTGCAACAGCGAGCGGTACAGGTGCAGGATCGACGTGGGGTCGTTGCGCATCGACGCCACGTTGCGCACGTCGGTCTCGGGTGCGAACGGCAGCCACGGTTGGGTCGGCCAGCCATGGTGCGTGTCGGCGTTCCAGGGCATGGGTGCCCTGCAGCCATCGCGGCCTCCGGGGTCGACCATCGATTCTGGTGGGACGATCGCATCGAGCAGACCCAGGCATTCACCCTGATATAGGAACGGGGTGCCGGGCAGCGTCAGCAGCAGCACCGCCATCATCCGGGCCAGGCCCTCGTCGCCGCCGTGGCGATCGCGGTGCCTGGGTACGTCGTGGTTCGACAGCGCCCAGGTGGGCCAAGCGCCGATGGGGTCCAGATGGCTCAGGGTGGTCGCGATGCGGTCGCGTAGCGAACTCGCTGTCGGCTCGGCCCACAGGAAGCGGAAGTTGAAGCTGAGATGCAGTTCGTCGCCCGCTCCGTAGTACCGGGCGATGGCGGCTTCGTCCAACAGGTACACCTCGCCGACTGCGGCCCGATCACCGGCGTACTCGTCCAACACCCGCCGAATCCGTCGTAGGCGCTCGTGGGTGACCTCGACGTCGTTCAGGGGCACATGGGGTCGCCCGAGTTCGACATGTCGCGGCGGATCATCGACCGTGAGATCGTGCCCGATCATGTGGACGACATCCATGCGGAACCCGTCGACCCCGCGATCCAGCCAGAACCGCAGCGTGTCCAGCATGGCGGCCTGCACTTCGGGAACATCCCACTCCAGGTCGGGCTGGTGCACGGTGAAGTTGCGCAGGTAGTACTGGCCTCGCGGCTCATCGAACTGCCAGGCGGCGTCACCGGGCGGAAACGCCGCATTCCAGTTGGTCGCAGGTTGATCCCGCCACACGTACCAGTGGGCCTTGGGGTTGGTGCGGCTGGACCTGCTCTCGAGGAACCATGGATGCTGATCGCTGGTGTGGTTCGGCACCCAATCCAACATGACCCTCAGATCGCGGTGGTGGGCCTGGTGGATCAGGTCATCTAGATCGGCCAACGTGCCGAAGATCGGGTCGACATCGCAGTAGTCGCTGATGTCGTACCCGAAGTCGGCCATCGGCGATCGGAAGATCGGCGAGATCCAGATCACGTCGATGCCCAACCACTGCAAGTGATCAAGTTGTTCGATGATGCCACGCAGGGTGCCGACGCCAGTGGGAGAACGTCCTGGCTCGGCGTGCTCGGCGAAGCTGCGCGGATAGATCTGATAGACCACCCCTCGCTGCCACCACGCGTCGGTCGGGCTCACCTTTGTGACTCTACGGGCACTGTCTCAACGGGCTGGTACACGGGGCTCAGTATCACTGCCGAACCCGCGGCGTGGCAGGTAGCATGGCCATCAATGTCAGTTCTCTAGGTTCGGGAGCCCTCCCATGAAGAAGGGTCGTCACCGCCGCTTCGAAGAAGCGCGCAAGCTCAAGCAAGCCGGTCCCAGTGCATTTGATCTGGGGTTCGGTGGCAATGGCCAACAGGAGCGTACTCAAGACGACGAGTACGCAGCGCTTGCTGAAAAATACGGCGTCACGTTCGATGAGGACGATGACGATGATGACGAGTCCGACGACGACTGAGTTCGCTGCTGACCTCGATGCGCTGACCTCCCATGCGCTGACCTCCGCTGCAGGGTCCGTTTCACGACGAGCTCCTGCCAATACACCCCCCAGGCCCCATGATCACCTCCCTTCGTAATGTCGCGCTCGTAGCGCACGTCGACCACGGCAAGACCACGCTCGTTGACGCGCTGCTGCGCGCCACCGGCACCTTCGCTGCTCATCAAGCGGTTGTCGACCGAGTCATGGACTCGAACGACCAGGAACGCGAACGCGGCATCACCATCCTGGCCAAAGCCGCCTCGATCACCTGGAAAGACGTCAAGATCAACCTGGTCGACACGCCTGGCCACGCCGACTTCGGTGGCGAGGTCGAGCGTGCGCTCACCATGGTCGACGGTGTGCTGCTGCTGGTCGATGCGGCCGAGGGCCCGTTGCCGCAGACCCGGTACGTGCTGCAAAAGGCACTGGCGCTGGACCTTCCGGCGATCGTCATCATCAACAAGGTCGACCGTGGCGACGCCCGCAGCGACGAGGTGCTCGACGAGATCTACCAGTTGTTCATCGACCTCGATGCCGGCGATCACCACATCGACTTCGAGATCATCTCGGCGGTGGCTCGCGAGGGTCGGGCGATGCGCGGTGTCGGCATGCCCGACGACGATGCCGACCTGTCGCCGCTGCTCGACTTGATCCTCGAGGCCATTCCGGCTCCCACCGGCGATCCCGATGCACCCCTGCAGGCCATGGTGACCACGCTGGATGCCAGCGACTACCTGGGTCGTCTGGCCATCGGTCGCGTCGTCAACGGCAAGATGCGTCGTGGCGAGACGGTCGCCCTGCTGGAAGAAGAGTTTGCCGAGGGGCAGCCACCGGTCAAGCGCCGTCTGGCGCAACTGATGGCGTTCGAAGGCGTCAGCCGCAACGAGGTGCAAGAACTGTCGGCAGGCGACCTGTTCGTCGTGGCCGGTTTCCCCGAAGTCGAGATCGGCGACACCATCGCCAGTGCCGAGATGCCGGTGGCCCTGCCCCGGCTGACCGTGGACGAGCCGGTGCTGCGCATGACGTTCGGCGTCAACACCTCGCCGTTCGCCGGTAAGGACGGCAAGTACCTCACCAGCCGTCACCTGGTCGACCGGCTGAACAAGGAACTGCTGGGCAACGTGTCGATCAAGCTGTTCGAGACGGGGTCGCCCGACATCATCGAGGTCGCTGGCCGTGGCGAGTTGCAGCTGGCCGTGCTGATCGAGTCGATGCGCCGCGAGGGGTACGAGCTACAGGTCAGCCGGCCCGAGGTGATCACCAAGGAAGTGAACGGCAAGAAGTTCGAGCCACAGGAACGCGGCGTGTGCGACGTGCCCGACGAGCACGTCGGCACCGTCACCCAAGAACTCGCGCCGCGCAAGGGTCGGATCACCGACCTGCGCTCGGGCGACGCGGGTCGCACCATCGTGACCTTCGAGTGCCCCAGCCGTGGCCTCATCGGTTTCCGTTCGCTGCTCATGACCGCCACCCGTGGCACCGCGCTGCTGCACCAGCATCACCTTGGCTGGATGCCATGGGCCGGCGACATGCCCGATTCACGTGGCGGCGCGATGGTGTCTGACCGCATCGGCCAGACCACGGGCTATGCGCTGGACAAGCTGCAGCTCAGCGGGCAGTTCTTCGTGAATCCCGGGGAGCAGGTCTACGAAGGCATGGTGGTGGGCGAGTGTGCCCGCGACGACGAGATGGTCGTCAACGCGGTGCGACCCAAAGAGAAGAACAACATTCGTACCCACAGCCACGACGATGCCGTCAAGCTGCCATCACCGAAGATCCACACGCTCGAGACCGCCATCGAGTGGATCGCCGACGACGAGCTGGTCGAGGTGACCCCCAAGAACATCCGGATCCGCAAGAAGTACTTGGGTCTGGAAGAGCGCCGCAAGTCGAACAAGAAGGTCGGCTCGAACGCCTGACGCGCGATGGTCTGCCGATGCTCGATCATCTCGGAATCCAATGCAGCGACGTGGCGGCCAGTGCGACGTTCTACGACACGGTGCTGGCGCCGGCGTCATCGCCAGCCTCTGTGTCATGGTCGTCGGCCTGGCTGTAACGGCAGCATCACTCGGGCGAGTTGCTCGGCCGGAATGATTCGCTCTCTACTCGCTGAGACCACGCATAACGCGCACCCAGACTCGCGCCGGCAGCGCCAGCGTGGCCGCGCACCGATCGGCGCATCCGCGCTTGCTGCTCGCAGGGACTTGCCCGCCCCTGGTCGGCTCGAGTCCGGTTGCGTGATGACCCCACGCACAGTACCTTTACATTCATGAGAGAAGTAAAGAACCGTCGCCGCGGCGCGACACGGATCAGTTCCAAACATCAGATCACGATCCCGGCGGACGCG
>JANNFQ010000423.1:0-2318 GCA_031380045.1 Acidimicrobiaceae bacterium | reverse complement strand
CTCGGTTGGCGACGTCGTTGCATCGCCGAGCCGGGATTCAGGTGATGTTGGATGCGCCCGCCGTTCAGCACGTGCGACTGGTGCCACGGGATGTGCGAGTGACCGAACACGACGATGTCGGCCGTGGGGAACCACCGACCGAGTCGAGCGGCGCGCCCGGACGACGGTCCACTGTCGTGCACCATTGCTACCTGGCAACCACCCAGCTCCAGCACCAGCCGTTCGGGCAGCGACAACCCATGATCGTTGTTGCCCAGCACGGCGTGCACCGGGGCGTACCGGGCCAGCAACTGCAGCACCGAGGCGTCGACCACGTCGCCTGCGTGCAGGATGGCGTCGACCGACGTCAGCGAACCTGGCAGCCGGTCCAGCAGTCGCTGGCCCTGGCCGGCGCCCAGGTGGGTATCGGCGATGACGAGCACCCGCACCGTGCCGCGACTGGTCATTCGCCGAACGCGCGCAGCACCGCTTCGCCACGCGGCGACAGGCGATACCCGACGTCCAGGCTTTCGGTCAGACCCAGCTCTTTCAGTTTGCGTACGTTCACCTTGAACACGGGGCGTTCTTGGTTCGCGTGGCGGGCCAGCGCTGTGGACACCACCCCCGGATAGCGTTGGATGAGGGCGAGCGTGGTGCGCGTCCACGGATTGCCGGCACTGCGCCGGTCCAGGCGATCCAGCCGAGCGCGGATGTCGGTCAGTTGCTCGGCGGTCACCTCGTGGGCGTTGCGGCGCTGGATGCGATCGTCGTCACCCAAGTAGCTCAGCTGCACGCGCCACACCAGTTGGCCCACATCGTTCACCTTCATACGGGCGAGCAGTTCGGCCGCATCGGTCGCGCCGGCCCGCCGGGCATCGTCGTCGGTGATCGAACCAACCGTGACCTGAGTGACATCGGTGGCCTGCAGCAGCATGCCGCCCACGCGGTATCGCCCGTCGATCTTGGCCTGTGGCTTGGTCCATGTGCGAAACGTCAGCGTGATCGACCCATTGGCCAGACCCGGCCACGCGTCCATGCTGAACAGCACGGGTCAGCGACTCCGTGTGGTGCCCGTGGAACCGGCCGACGCCGTCGCTGCGACCAGCCCGAGGCCGATGAACACGGTGCCGGCCACGTACCGCTGCACGAACGGCAGGCTGCGGCCACGCACCAGCACGCCGCGCAGGCTGCTGGCAACCAGCGAGTAGACGCTGTCGGTGATGCAGCCGATCAGTACGAACACGATGCCCAGTGCCAATGCCTGGCGGCCCGAACTGCCCTGGCCGGTGTGGATGAACTGCGGCAGGAACGACAGGAAGAACAGGGCGACCTTCGGATTCAGCACGTTCACGACCACACCTTGGCCGAAGGCCCGACGGTGGCTGACGGCTGCGCGGTCGGTGGTGATCGGCTCGGGTCGGCGTATGAGCGTCTTCACGCCCACGAAGATCAAGTACGCGGCGCCCAGCCACTTGACGGCGTTGAACGCCGTTGCCGAGGTGGCCAGAACGGCCGACAGACCAGCGGCGGCCGCGAGGGCGTGTACCAGGTTGCCCAACTCCAGACCGGCGACGGCGGCCAGGCCGACTGTGCGTCCGTCGCTGACGCTGCGGTTGACGATGTACAGCACCGCCGGGCCGGGGATCAGCAGCAGAGCCAGTGAGGCCACGGCGAATGCGGCGAACGTCGACAGGTCGGGCACGACGACAATGTATTCGTCAGACCGGTACGTCGACGGGTGCATTCGGCAAGCCGTTGTCGACCAACTCGCGCAGCAGTGCGCCCAGCGGGCCGGGCACGAATTGATCATCGGTTGCCGCCTGGATCTGGTCCAGGGTCCACCACCGCAGCTCGTACACGTATTCGGCGTTCAGCTGTTCCCAGCTGAGGGTGGGGTTCGGTTCGAAGACGTCGGGCAGGTCGACCACGTGGATCTGTTCGCTCTGGCCGTCGTACAGGCCGCTGGGGAAGCGGATGAGGTGCAGGCGATTCCAGATGTGCGGACCGACCGGCGCGTCGTGCAGGCCCAGTTCTTCGACCAACTCGCGTTGGAGAGCTGCGTGAGGAGTCTCACCGGCATCGATCCCGCCGCCCGGCAGCGCCCAGCGCGTTCCGGCGGGGAACTCGAAGCGCACCAGCAGCACGCGGTTGCCTGGAGCGCGCACGATGGCGCGAACGGCGTGGCGAATACGCAGCCCGTCGATTGATGTCGACGAGCTCACTCGGCAGGACGGTCGTTCAACCCGTCGTTGAACGAGCGATACATCTCGTAGATCGACTTGCAGTCTTCGCACAGTGGCAGCTGCTTGGGGTCGCGCGACGGCACCCACACATGCCCG
>JANNFQ010000411.1:0-9670 GCA_031380045.1 Acidimicrobiaceae bacterium | reverse complement strand
GTCGCCCGGAGCCGGCAGCTCCACGTTCGTCGCCGCGCCTGTGGTCGGGTCGATCCTCGTGAGGTTGCCGCTCGCGGTGTTCTGCACCCAGATGGAGGTGCCGTCGTACTCGATCGCTTCAGGGTTCTGGGCGCCGACGGGGAGCGCGATGACGGTGCCCTCGCCGGTGGCCGGATCGAAGCGGGTGACCGACGAGATCGAGGGGTTCGAAACCCACAGTTCGTCGCCGTCGAAGGCGATGGCCTGTGGGCCCTTGGCCCCATCGGGCAGCGCAACGTTGGTCGCGTCGCCGGTGACCGGATCGATGCGCGTCAGGTTCGCCGACCCGATGTTGGCGGTCCAGAGGTCGGTGCCGTCGAAGACGATGCTGCTGGGATTGAGAGCTCCGTCGGGCAGCGCAATGTTGGTCGCGACGCCGGTCGCGCGGTCGATGCGAGTGACGTTGTTGGTGTTGAAGTTCGCAGTCCAGATGTTGGTGCCATCGAAGACCAGGTCGAAGGGATTCTCGTCACCGCCGGGCAACGCAACGGTCGGGTCGTACGAGAGCGGCGGGGCAACGGCGTCGGCCGGTACCTCGGTCGTGGCCGGTGAAGTGTCGGTGACGTCTGTGGTCGCTGGCGTTGTGACCTGCGTGGTGTCGATGGTGGTGTCGACCGTGTCGACGGTGGTGACCGGCGTAGGTCGGGTGTCGGCCGGGGCGTTGCCGCCACCGTCGCGGTTGAGCAGGACGATGCCGCCCACGACCAGGACGAGCACGGCGGCGGCGCCGGCCATGAGGGGCCAACGTGTGCGGGGGTTTGGATCTGCGTCGGACAGCATTGTGATCTCCATCTCGGGGTGAGGTGCCTCGGTGGCGATCCGTGACTGGATCGTCTCCCAGGCAGTGGGAGATGGAGTTGCTCGTCCGGCGATCTGCGTCAGGTGGCGCTCGAGTTGGTCGTCGAGGCGGCTCATGACCTGATCTCCTCTCGCATCGACCGCAGCGCACGTCGCAGATGCGAGCGCACCGTGGCGGCAGGTTGATCGATGATCTCCGCGATCTCCGAGGCCCTGCACCCGCAGTAGTACCGAAGTACGACGGCGATGCGTTGATGCTCGGGAAGATGTGCCAGCACGTCCCACAGTGATTCCGCCTCCGAAGTGAGATCCGGTGGTGGTGTCGGTGGGTGCAGGTTCATCACGCGACGACGACGCAGCACCGATCGGCATCTGCTCACCACGACGGTGCGCAGATATGCGCCGGGTTGGTGCACTTCGTCGAGCCGGTGGGATATCTCCACGAACGAGTCCTGGACGATCTCCTCGGCTTCCGCGTTGTTCCCGACGAGCGTGTATGCGAGTCGAACCATGCCGTTGTACTCGGCTTGGTACAGCACCTCGAGCGCAGCGGCGGGCCCCTTGCGGACCGCTGCTCTCTTGGTGTTTCGCATACCCTCCATCACCCCTACGGCGCTCGAGACGCCGGAAGTGTTGCACAGCTTCGCCAATCTTCTTCATGAGTGATTGCTGGTGGGTCGGGGGGCGGCCGGGATGTCGTACGATCCTCTACCGGTGTGATGCAGAATCTCACTGGCCCTACTGCAATGCCGCCGTGCGGACGCCGTGGGCCACGAGCAGTTGGGGGTCGAGATGGGCACAGAGACCGTTGTATGGGAAGCCCCGGGGCCTGGTCCGTGGTTGCAGGACCGCGCCCACTTGCCGTCGGCGGTCACGCCGTTGATGCAGTCGGCCTACCCGCCTGGTATGCAACGCGGGTTCACCGAGACGTTGGAGCCGTGGGGCGCGCTGCTGGACACGATGAACGTCGTGTACGTCAACGGGTTCGCGTACTTGCAGCCTGTTCCGTTCGACGCACCAGGACCGAACGGCGAGAGGTCGCCTGAGTACATCGGCGCCGAGATCGGCCGTCGCGCCGGCCTTGCCGCAGCGGCGTTCGAGCGGCGGATCTGGCGCGACGTTGTGAAGCGTTGGGACGACGAGTTCAAGCCGGCGTCGATCGCGCGGCACCGGGAGTTCGCCGAGATCGACCTGGCGACGCTCGACGACGATGAACTGCTCGACCAGCTCCGCCAGCGGACTGAGTGGTTGACCGACATGGCATACCAGCACCATCGATTCAACGCGACGGCGATGCTGCCGATCGGCGACTTCATCCTCCACGCAGTGCGGTGGACTGGACGCGCCCCGGTGCCGATGTTTGCTGTGTACGACGGATGGTCCCCCGTGTCTGGGGTGGTGCCACCCGAGCTGGCGCCTTCGATCGACGCCATCCAGGCTGATCCCGAGGCGCAGGCTCTGCTCACTGGTGACACGCCGCCCGAGGAGCGCTTCGCCGAGCTGTGCCGTCGCATCCCTGCGGTCGAGGAATACCTCGCAGGCAGCGGCTTCCGGTTGGCGGCCGGCTTCGACCTGACGAACCCGACGATCGGCGAGCGGCCAGACATCCTCCTCGACCGGATCAGAAGCAGCCTGGGCCACGACCGCGACGCGGGGAAGCGACGCGCCGAGCAAGTCGCCGACGAACTCCGCGCCCAGGTACCCGGCGAGCATCGCGAGGAATTCGACGATCTCTTGACGGAGTCGCGTCTTGTGTACCGGCTGCGTGACGAACGCGGCTTGTACAGCGACACTGCCGCTGCCGGATTGCTCCGCCTCGCGCTGATCGAGCTTGGGCGCCGGCTGTTCGAGCGCGGGCGCATCAACTTCTTGTACGACACTCTGGACCTGAAGGCCGACGAGATTGCCGCAATGCTCAACGGTTCGCCGGAACCGACAGCAGACGAGCTTTCGGCCCGAGTGGCGCATCGCAAATCAGCCAGTGCCGAGGGCGCTCCGCCGCTGCTCGGCCCGCCACCGCCCCCGCCCCCGCCGGTCGACCAGCTACCGCCACCACTTGCGCGGGTGATGTCGGCGCTGGGGTTCTACATCGACGGGGTGCTCGGCGATGTCCAGACGCCCATCGGCGACGACAACGTCGTCGTGGGCATCGGCGGCAGCGGCGGGGTGTACGAAGGTCCCGCCTGTGTGGTGCGGAACTTCGACGACCTCTTCAACGTGCAGCAGGGCGACGTGCTCGTCACGACGGCGACCGGCGAGGCGTTCAACGCGTTCCTGTCGCTGCTGGGCGCGGCGGTGACCGATCACGGCAGCTTCGCCTCGCACGCCGCGATCATGGGCCGGGAGATGGGCTTTCCGGCAGTCGTGGGCACCGTCGATGCCACCAGCAGAATCGCCAACGGCGTGCTTGTTCGAGTCGATGGCGACACCGGCACCGTGACCATCCTCGGCGCCTGACACGACCAGGGCACGAACGGGCTGACAGAGCCGATGTATGAAGGTGAGCGGCCAGAGCCGACTCTCGGGTCGCGCAGTCCTATGGTGCTGAGATGGCTCGCTACGTGATCGATGCTCCGACCCTGCTGCTGGCCACTCTTGCGGCACTGGTGAAGGACTAGCCTTTCGAGCGTGACACGAGAAGGTCCGACGGACCTCAACGATGAATTCGTCCGGTCACTGCCCGATACCGGCCCGGTCGTCATGGTCAATCTCGTGCGGTTCCTTGAGTGTTCGCGGGACGAGAACGGCAGCGGCTGGGACGCGTACGTGCGCTACAGCAAGGCAGACATGCCGCTGCTGAAGCGAGTGGGTGGAACCATCCTGTGGGCCGGGCACGTCGAGGGTGCTGCGCTCGGTGATCTCGGCGGAGGTCGATGGGATTGGCTCGTCGTGGTCTGGTACCCGTCTCGCTCTGCGTTCTTGACGATGATGACGTCACCCGAGTACGCCATCGCCAACATCGACCGTGAGAATGCCATCGAAGACCACGTGATCCTCGCAGTAGACGAGTCCTACTCGAAGTTCCAGCATTGAGCGTCGCCGCTCGATCGCTGAGCGCCTCGGCCACGAACCGATCGTGGGCGCGCCAGGCTGTGCAGGCGCTCGACCGTCGGGCCGGTGTTGGCATGGACGAGTCGATTCACCAGATGCGTCAGTGCGGCGGACGGCCCGCGCTCACCCACGCTGATCGCTGGCATGCACGTGTCGCACATCCTCGACAAGCTACGCGTGTGGAAGCGTTCGGAGATCGCCGCCTACATCGCCCGCCGAACCGCCAGCTGAAGGCGGTCACGTCGCGACGAGTTGGCAACGCATGTCACCCGTACTGGTTCGGTTCGAACGCTCAGGTGCCGATGATCCCACCGTCGTTCTTTGTGACGATGACTGTGCTCGATCTCGGTCGTCCTTGCCCGATCGGCTTGTAGTCGGGCCAGTTGCTGATGGCTTGCTCGAACCCGGGAACTGTCGTGAACGAGAGTGTTTCCCCTGGGTGCTGGATGTCGACGAACATGGTCCGTTGATCAGGGGTGGTGCACACGCCGGTGACCTCGCACGACTTCGGGCCCACGAGAAAGCGCCGAACCTCCTTCGTGGTCGGATCAGCCGCCACCATCACGGCGTTGGGCATGTTGATGTACGCGCCGACCCCTGGGACCGACATGTCGGTCTGTATCCAGATTCGGCCGTCGCGGTCGGCCCAGATGCCGTCGGGCGAACCGAAGGTTGCACCGTTGATGTTGCCGCCGGGCATGTAGCCGTCGAGCCCGGCCGGGTTCGCCGGGTCGCCGGCCAGGATGAAGATGTCCCACGTGAACGTGAGTGCATCGGCGTCGCCGTTCTCGCTCCACCGCACGATCGATCCGTACACATTGCCGTTGCCCGTGGCCGCTCGCGGGTTGGCTTCGTCGGCCAACGAGTTCGGATTCTCGGCCGGATCAGTGGTGATGCGACCACGTCGGCTGTTGTTCGTGAGCGTGGCGTACACCCTTCCGTCGGGAGCGACGGTGACCCACTCGGGTCGGTCCATCTTGGTGGCCCCGGCCAGGTCGGCCGCCACTCGTGCATGCACCAGGATGTCGTCGATGCTCATGCCGGACAGCGCCGGATTCGATGGTGCCAGCGGGATCCAGGCACCAGTTCCCATCTCGTCGCCGACAACGTCGCCGGCATCGAAACGGGCGACGTACAAGGTGCCTTCGGCCAGCGGGCTGACCTTGTTTCTGAGCGCCCGTTCGATCGGAACCGAGCCGACGAACTTGTAGATGTAGTTGTTGCGCTCGTCGTCGCCCGAGTACACGACCGCACGGCCATCGGTGGTGGTAGCGAACGCGGCACTCTCGTGCTTGAAGCGACCCATCGCAGTCAACTTCTGTGGGACCGAAGTGGGCTTGTATGGATCGATCTCGACCATCCAGCCGAAGCGGTTCGCCTCGTTGGGATTGATACGCACGTTGAATCGAGGATCATGCAGATGCCAGCGGTAGTCGAAGCCATTGGCGACGATGCCGTAGCGCGCCTGTTGCGGGGTTCTGGTGTACGTGCCGTCCCAGCCGAAGTAGCCATTGAAGTTCTCTTCGCAGGTGACGTAGGTGCCCCACGGGCTGGCACCACTGCCACAGTTGTTCAGCGTGCCAAGGACGGTTGTGCCCGTGGGGTCGTCGGCCGTCTGCAGCAACGGCGAACCGGCGGCGGGACCGACGATTCTGATCGGCGTCGATCCGGTGATCCTTCGTGCCCGATCGGAAGGGCGAACCACTGACCACTTGCCGCGCTTGCGTCGTACCTCGATGACCGAGACGCCGTGTGAGGCGATCGACTTGCGAACCTTCTCAGGGTTGAACGTGATCATGCCGTCGGTGAACAACAATCCCTGGTCGACATATTCGTGGTTGATGCACAGCACGCCGCGATCGGAATCGTCCTCGCCCTTCCTGCGTGGGAAGAAGAAGATCCCGTCATGATGCATGCCGGCCTGAACGCTCTGGGCCTGCCAATCCTGCGAAGCGTCGAAGGCAAACGCCGGGCCATCCGACACCGGATCGCCCCACGAGTACAGCACGCTTGCGGTGTAGCCGGCCGGCACGGTGACTGCGTCCACATCGTTGACGCCGACGCCCAGCGGCACCGATGTGAAGCCGAGCAACGGACCGAACGAGCTGTCCGCGATGGCGCTGGGGTCAGCAGTGGCGGCGGCGACACGCGACGGTGTGTACAACCCCGAGAGGAACGCCAAGGATGCACCGGCGCCACCAATCTTCAGCAGTTTTCGCCTCGAGAGGTGCGAAGTGATGATCTCGTCGAGCGAGGTGTTGTTGGTCGGGTTGTCGTCGATGTCGTCGATGTCGTCGTGACTCACGGTGTGATCCCCTTTGTGAAGCCGGCAAGCCCCGGAAGCGTAGATCGGCCAGCAAGGTCCCTTGAACGGACGTCACCCAGAGCGTGCTCGCGAGAGGGTTTACGGCGCGAGCGGCCCGGGTACAGAGCAGTCGAAACGAGGTTGTCGTGCCTGTGGTGGTCGAGAGGCGAGTCACGCTGGACGACGCTCGAAAGACCGACCGATCTCGCGCAGGGAGCTCTCCTCGCTCGACGCGGCCTCTTGCCAGCGTGTGAACTGCTCGTTGCGTGATCACAGCAGCGTTCGCGTTCGCAGAGTGTTGGGTATCGGGCTGTTCGCTCTGGCGATCTTCGGGCTCAGTCTTGTGGCCGTCGCATGGGCGCCGCAGCGGCTGAGCACCGCTGTGTGGTGGCCGGCGGCTGGTTTGTCGGTTGCGATCGTGGCCAAGTACTGGCGTGATCGAAGGTGGTTGATCGTGGTGGTGATGGTGGCGTCAGCTGCGGCAAACGTTGTTGGCGGCCGGCCATTGAACCTCTCACTGTGCTTTGGGGTGTCGAACGGACTCGAGGCTGCGGTGGCCGGATGGCTGCTGACGCGGCGATCGGGTCGGCCAGAGTTGCGCGAACTGGAGGACGTGTGGCGGTTGCTCGCTGCAGCCGCTGCTGGAGCGGTCGTCATTGCAACCGGCGCGGCGACCGCCGTCGCCGTCTTCGGGGATGGAAGCTTCTTCTCGGTGTGGCGCCTCGTGGGGGCCTCTCATAGCTCCGCAGTGCTGGTGATTGCCCCGTTGACAATGGCGGTCGATGCCCAGCCGATTGGCGGTGCGGTCGAACGGGTCGGTCAGTGGTGCGTTGCCCTGGGCATGTTGTTCGTCGTGTTCGCTCCTGCGGGCTCGGTGCCGCTTGCGTTCATGGTGTTGCCGGCAGCAGTGTGGGGCGCCCTGCGATTCGGTGTGCGAACTGCGACCCTGCAGCTCTTTGCCATTTCGGCAGTGGCAGTGTTCTTCACTTCGGAAGAGCGCGGTCCGTTGTTTGCTTCCGGAGTGGGGCGTAGCCCGAACATCACCGCAACACTGACCCAGCTGTTCCTGATCTCGTCGGCACTGGTGCTCCTCCCGCTTGCTGTCGTCGTCGCTCAACGAGCTGCGGCGCTTGGGGAGATCTCGTCCAGAGAGGACATGTTCCGACAAGGGTTCAGCCAATCGTTGCTCGGCATGATGTTGTTGCGCCGCGTCGGTGGCGCGCTGCGTGTCGCCGAGTTCAACGATCAAGCCGTCGACCTCCTGGGCGTGCCAGCAGAGCAACTGATGGACAGCGACTGGCTTGATGTGGTTCGAGAGGGAGTTGTCGGCGTCTGGCCTGAGCCCGGAGAGGCATGGCGAGGCGAGCTCCGGCTCACCGTCGGCAAGGTGCTCCGCTGGCTGGACGTTGCGGTGTCGCCAATCCGGTCGTCGGCGAACACTGACATGTTCACGGTGCAACTGGTCGACGTCACTCGTCAACGTGAAACAGAGGCTTTCTTGTCGACCCGCGCTTCGTCGGACAGCCTGACTGGTTTGGCCAATCGTTCGTACTTTCTGGACCAACTCACCTCGCGGCTCGCGGCCAGCGATCACGAGAGCTTTGTTGCGCTGTTGTTCTTGGACCTTGATGATTTCAAGCACATCAACGACTCGGCAGGGCATCAGACTGGCGACGATGTTCTCGTCGAGGTTGCAAACCGTCTGGCGACGAAGACCCGACCAGGTGATGTTCTGGCGCGATTCGGCGGAGACGAGTTCGTGGTGCTGTGCGATGCCTTGACGTGCGCTGCGCAAGCGGAAGGGATCGCGACCCGCCTGATCGAAGCGGTAGGGCACTCGGTAGACGTCCGCGGGATCAGCTACCCCGTTGGTTTGAGCATCGGTATCGCGCTCAGTGCTCCCGGGATCGGGATCGACGACTTGATGAGCAATGCCGACACTGCGATGTATGCGTCGAAGGGGGCCGGCAAAAGCCGGTTGACGCTGTTTTCGGAGACGCACCGCGCCCACGCGATACGTACCGTCCGGCTCCAACCCGAGCTTCGCCGTGCGCTCGAACTCGACGAGTACGTGCTCTATGTGCAGCCGATCGTCGACATCTCCACAGCCGCGGTGGTCGGTGGCGAGGCACTTGTTCGATGGCAGCACCCGACGGTCGGCCTCCTCTATCCCGACGAGTGGATCGACGTAGCGGAATCCACCGGATTGATGCCCGCGCTCGGCGAGTGGGTGCTGAACACCGCGTGTCATGTTGCGGCGGGCTGGCCACCCGTCGCTGCGGGGTGCGTGCCTCGGCGAATCCATGTCAACGTGTCTGCTCGCCAACTCGACAACGGCAACTTTGCGGAGATGATCGAACGTGCCCTGTGCGTCGCGCATCTGGGGCCAGATCGTCTGGCGATCGAGTTCACTGAGACCCATCTGGCCCGGATACGCCCGGAGTTGCTGGAGGATCTGCGCGCGCTGAGCGCCACCGGGGTGGGGCTGGCCGCCGACGACTACGGCACGGGGTACAGCCCGCTGACGAAAATCATCGAGCTGCCCCTGGACATGGTCAAAATAGACAAGCAGTTCATTGCTGAGATGCTGATCGACCCGCGAAGCATGGCAGTCGTACAAGCTCTGGTCGGTCTGGGTTCCGCGCTGGCGCTGGACGTGATCGCAGAAGGAGTGGAAACGGTCGAACAGGCCGAAGCGCTACGTCAAGCCGGGTGCCGCCTCGGCCAGGGCTATCTCTGGAGTCGCGCCGTTCCGCCGCAACGCTTCTTGGAACTTCTCTCTGAAGGGCGCTTCCGGCCGACAACCGCTACATCGACCGGGCCCCACCCGGTCGCGTTGCCAGGTTGAATTCGATGTCGTGAGTAGGGCGTGCCTTGGACGGTCGCGCACCGGATCGCGCAGTCGGCTTGACGCACGATCCGGGCGAGGTCCCACAGGACCGGATCGTCGAGGGCGTAGTCGGCTTCGGATTGGTCGGCGATGCTGGCGCCTCAAGCGGTGACGTGCTGGCCGTAGCGGGTCGGGTGTCAACCCTTGCCGGTCAGCACTGGCAGCAGGGCTTGGGCCACTTCGGCAGGTCGTTCTTCATGGGCGAACAGACCGGCACCCTTGATGACATCCAGGCGGGCATTGGGGAAGGTTGCGACCATCTCCTCGGCCCAGGCGACCGGGAAGAAGCGGTCGTGTTCGCCCCAGACCAGTTGAACGGGGACGTTGATTCGTCGGTGCAGGTCGCCCAGATCGCGTACGTGCTGATAGTCGAAGCTGCGCAAGAGTTGGATGGCTGCGTCTCGATGCGGGCGAGACCGGTGGAGCAGTCGCAGGAAGAACTCGTCGAACTCGCCGTCGAGCAACGATGGGTCGGCGAACGCGTCGCCGAGCACCAGTCGGTTCCGGCGCAGCCGTGGCCGACCGGCGAGCCAGCCCAGCGCAGTGCCGTACCCGGGTATCCGTCGTCCGGCGATGAACGACTTGAA
>JANNFQ010000380.1:0-4092 GCA_031380045.1 Acidimicrobiaceae bacterium | reverse complement strand
CCGCGTAGCGCGTTCAGGGCGTCGAACGGCGATGGCACAGCACCGTGCAGTACCGAGTACGCCCAGATCGCGTCCACCAGCTCTTTCTCGCCCGAGATGACTCCGAGCGTTGCGTCGTTGTGGCCGGCGATGCCCTTGGTGGCCGAATGCAGCGAGATGTGCACACCGTGGTCCAGTGGGCGCTGGCCCAGCGGTGTGGCCAACGTGGAATCGACCACCGTGATGGGCCCCCGCAGCGCACCGAGCTCGTCCAGGTCGACCAGGTCGAGCCGCGGGTTGCTGGGTGTCTCGGCCAGCACCATCATGGTCTTGCCCGGCCGAACCGCCTCGGTGAATGCACCGGGTACGTGGCCGTCGACCAATGTGGTCTCGATGCCGAAGCGGACACACGGTCCCTGCAGGAACGCCAGCGTTCCGGCGTACAGGTTTCGCTGCGCGACGATGTGATCGCCCGACGAGCACAGCGCCAGCACCACGCTGGTGAGTGCGCCCATGCCCGACGCAAACGCCAGCGATGCCTCGGCGCCTTCCAACGTGGCGATGGTGTCCTCGAACGATGTCACCGTGGGGTTGCCGTATCGGCTGTAGAACTCGCCGATGCGTGTGCCCGTGGCGCGGCGGCGGGCATCGGCCAAGCCGTGCGATTCCCAAGCAGTAGAGGCCCATAGCGCCGGCGCAAGCGAACGCCCGCTGGCCTGGCGACCAGCCGTGATGGCCTGTGAGGCCGGCTGCAGCGCCGGCCGAGTGGCCGGCTGCGGGTCGGGCTGCGAGTCAGGACTCATCGCCCAGAGACTAGGCGACCGACCCCTCGACGGAACCGGCGGATTCTCCTCTTGAGGATTCGCGGGCGCACTCGTACAGTCGTCCGGATGAGCATCGATCTGGGTGAGATGTACAAGGCGTCGCGCCTGCGCGTCACCGATCTGGTGACCGTCGATGTCGCCGAGGTGCCTGTGCCGGCCACTCCACTGTGGAATGTGCACGATGTGGTCGCGCACATCACGGGTGTGGTCACCGACGCGATGTCGGGCAACACCGAAGCGGCGGCCACCGATCCATGGACCGCGGCCCAGGTCGAACGGGGCCGCGGCCGAACGATCACCGAGATGATCGACGAGTGGTCGGCGAACGCGCCGATGATCGAGGGTTTCCTGTCGTCGCCCGAGGGCGATTCGGCGTTCCGAGCCGTGCTCGACATCCACACGCACGAGGCCGACCTGTTGCAGGCGCTGGGAAAGCCGGTGGTCTTGCCCGACGAGTTCCTGAATTGGGGTGCGACCGTGTTGATGGACGGCTTTCGTGCGGCGGTAGCCGAACAGGGTTTGCCGCCGGTCAACGTGCAGGCCTCGTCATTCGAAGTGTTCCGCGGACGACTTGGTCGGCGCACCGTCAATGAGGTGTGCGGCTACGCGTGGTCGGCCGATCCGGCGCCCTACCTGGACGCATGGTTCGTCTTCGGCACGGCCCAGCGATCACTGGGTGAGGTGTCGTGATCGGCAGGCTGGACGAGGTCGTCGTCGACTGTCACGACACCATGTTGCTGGCTCGCTTTTGGCACGGGCTGCTGGGGGGACAGATCGTGCGCCAGAGCGCCGAGTGGGTCGCCATCCATCCGGCCGGGCACCCGGGATCGGGCATCACGGTCTCGTTCCAGCAGGTACCCGAGGCAAAGACCGTGAAGAACCGTGTGCATCTGGACGTCGACGTCGATGATCTGGCGGTGGCCGCGCAACTGGCCGAGGCGCTGGGTGCCACGCGTGTCGGCGAGGTGGTTGTCGACGCGATGGGAGGGTTTCAGGTGATGGCCGACCCCGAAGGCAATGAGTTCTGCTTCGTGAACGGCCCGACCCCCGATCTGGCCGACGAGGACGCAGCCTGAAGGTGAGGGGTGTCCAGCAGACCCGTGTGTTCAGCGCGGTCCGCGCACGAGCGTGCCGGGTAGTTCGCCGGTGAACTCGTCGTCGGCCACGGTCTGCACACCGCTGACGATCGTGGCGCGATAGCCGCTGGCGCGTTGCACCAACCGTCGACCGGCGGCGGGCAGATCGAATGCCATGCGCGGTGGGCCGAAGCTGAGCGCGTCGTGATCGATGATGTTCAAGTCGGCCTTCATGCCGGGTGCCACCAGACCGCGGTCGCGTAGCCCGTACAGCTCGGCGGTCTGGCGGGTCTGGCGATGCACGATGTACTCCAGCGGCAGCTTCGGACCACGGGTGCGATCGCGAGCCCAGTGCGTCAGCATGAACGTCGGCGTGCCGCCGTCGCAGATGGCGCCGCAATGGGCGCCGGCATCGCTGAGCCCCATGCGCGTATGCGGATGCAGGGTTGCCTCGTAGGTCATCGACAGATCGCCGTAGGCGTAGTTGAAGAAGGGCGCGTACAGCATGCCGTTGCCATCGTGCGCGGTCAGCTGATCCAAGATCAACTGCATCGGCGGCACGCCGTGTCGACGCGCCAGCGCGCCGACGCTCGTGTGGGTGGACGGCTCGTAGTCGATGTCGCCGTCAGCGACGGGCCAGATGCGGTCGAGGTTCGCGGTCACGATGCGGTCGAACAACCCGCCGTCGTCGGGAACATCGTGCACGATGCGCCGGCGACGGTCGGGCTGGGCCAGTGCGGCGAGCCGTTGCGGCATCGGCAGGTCAGCGATCTCGGCGTAGGCAGGATGGAACAGCAACGGGTGGACGCTGCCGTGCAGGCAGTAGAGGATGCCGATGGTGCGGCCGGCCACCTGCGCGTAGATGGGCAGGCCGTCGGCGTGGGCGACATCCAGCAGGTGCAGCACCTCGCGCCAGACCTCGGCCGCCGAGTCGGGCTGGTTCAGGTTGACGCTGACCGGCTGACCGGTGTGCTGCGCCAGTTGCCGCATCCACGGCCATTCGTCCACCGGGACGCGGGCGTGATCGGGCGCGAACTGGAACACCCCGTGGCCGACGCGGCGGATGGCCGAGCCGATCCCCAGCAGTTCGCGTGCGTCGGCATTCGTGCCCGGCACGAGTTCGCCGTCCTTCGACCTGTGCAGTGGTGTCCGGCTGGTCGAAAAACCCAGCGCGCCGGCACGCAACGCTTCGTCGACCAACGCTGCCATCCGGTGGATGTCGTCATCGGTGGCCGGCTCGTTCGCCGCGCCGCGATCACCCATCACGAACCCGCGCAGCGGTCCGTGGGCGATCTGCGATCCGATGTCGATGACGCGCGGCTTGGCCGCCAACGCATCGAGATACTCGGGGTAGCTGGTCCAATCCCACGTGATGCCTTCAACCATGGCGCTGCCGGGAATGTCTTCGACGCCCTCCATCAGCGCGATCAACCAGTCGTGGCGATCGGCGGCCGCCGGCGCGAAACCGACACCGCAGTTGCCCATCACCACGGTGGTCACTCCGTGCCAACTGGACGGCGTCAGCCACGGGTCCCAGGTGGCCTGCGCGTCGTAGTGCGTATGCACATCGACGAATCCGGGTGTGACCAGTTGGCCATCGGCGTGCAGCGTCCGTCGCGCCGAGGAACCCGCACCTGCCGGCTGCACAGCGACGATCCGGTCGCCGTCCACCTCGATGTCGGCAGGCCGGGCAGGTGCACCCGAACCGTCGATCAACGTGGCGTTGCGGATGATCAGGTCGCGCATGCCATCAGTGTGCCAGCCGTGAGTGTGCCGGCCACGTCGTGAGCGGTGTCAGCTGGGACCAGCCAGCGCGTTCGCGTGATGGTGCAGCAGACCGTTCGAACTGATAGCCGTGTCGCTGGCGAACGTGCGCACGCCGTGACGATCGGTGAAGGTGCCACCGGCCTCTTCGACCACGACCATCACGGCCGCCAGGTCGTACGGCATCAGCCCGACGGCATCGACGGCCAGATCGATGGCTCCTTCGGCGACCAGCATGTGCTGCCAGAAGTCGCCGAAGCCACGGGCGCGAAAGGCACCCTGCTGCAACGCAACGAGCTGGGATGTGAGCCCCAGCTCGTCCCAGCCGCTCGCAAAGGTGACCGACACTTGCGCCTGGTCGAGTTGCGCCACGCTGGACACCTGGATCGCTCGGTCGCCTCCGGTGGCGGTGCGGGCGAATGCCCCCGTGCCCCGCGCGGCCCACCATC
>JANNFQ010000351.1:0-1900 GCA_031380045.1 Acidimicrobiaceae bacterium | reverse complement strand
GCCACCGCGCTCCTTGTGTTGTGTTCAACGTTCCAGCTCGCTTCGTCGAGCGACAAGTGCGGGTGAATTCGAGGACGAGCTTCCTGGTGTGGCAGCGCCTCGCGGCGTACGTGGTCAGTGAGTTCGCCTGACATGCCGCTGGGCTGCATCGTCGTCGGCGAGACTAGGCCGGAAACGATGTCACACCCAGTGCGTACCGTGGCGACCAGGAGGATGAACTGATGAGCACCAACTCCGCGATCGAGTGGACTGAGGCCACGTGGAACCCCACCACTGGTTGCGACCGCACCTCGCCCGGGTGCGACAACTGCTACGCACTGACGTTGGCGAAGCGTCTGAAGGCAATGGGCTCGAGCAAGTATCAGGCCGACGGCGACCCTCGCACGAGCGGCCCTGGCTTCAAGCTCACCATCCACGATGACGCCCTGGAGATACCCCGCTCGTGGAGGACACCGAGGATGATCTTCGTCAACTCGATGAGTGACCTGTTCCATCCGGACGTCCCGATCGAGTTCATCGAGCGCGTGTTCGCGGTCATGGCCGAGACACCCCGTCACACCTTTCAGGTTCTCACGAAGCGCTCCAAGCGGCTCGCAGAGCTCGGCGCCCGACTGGCATGGCCACCCAATGTGTGGATGGGAGTGAGCGTCGAGACTGCCAAGTACGCATTCAGGCTCAACCACTTGAGGTCCGTCGACGCCGCCGTCCGCTTTGTCAGTGCCGAGCCGCTGCTCGGACCGATGAACGATCTCGACCTCGACGGCATCGACTGGCTGATCGCTGGTGGGGAGAGCGGGCCTTCCGCAAGACCCATTGAGTCAAAGTGGGTTCGAAGCCTCCGCGACCAGTGCGATGACGCCGGGGTGGCGTTCTTCTTCAAACAGTGGGGTGGCCGGACACCGAAGGCAGGCGGTCGAGAGTTGGACGGCGCGATCCACGACGGGCTGCCCGTCGCCGTGGCCTCATAACGCATGGCGGATCGCGACTTCTTCGAGTCGAAGAACCCGCAGGCGGTGCTGAAGCACGGGCTGCTCACCCGATACGCGCACTACCTCGCCGTACGCGCCGGGCACGCGACTGGTGGACGGCTGGCGTTCATCGACGGCTACTCCGGGGCCGGCCGCTACGAGGATGGCAGCCCGGGGTCTCCGCTGCTGCTCGCCAGCAGTGCGAAACGGGCGGAAACGATCAATCGAGATGTGATGCTCGCTTTCGTCGAACCCGATGCCGCTGTCCGGCGTCGCCTCGCAGTGAACCTCGCCGAAGCGGGCGTCGAGTTCGACGTGTTGCTCGATCGCCCCCTCGAGGCCGTCATCGACGAACTGCTGGATCGATACTCGGACCGGGCCGTTCTGCTCTTCGTCGACCCGTTCGGACTGGCCCTGAGCTACGAGACACTCACGCGGGTGCTTCGTCGGTCTCGCAGGTTCGGCCCGGTGGATGTGCTCCTGCACTTCAGCACGCTCAGCATCGCCCGCATGGGCAGGGCAGCAGTCAAGGGCGCCGGCGCGGCGAACAACGCGACACTGCTCGATCACGCCCTCGGTCCCGTGGATTGGCGCGCTGCGCTCAAGGATCTCCCGTCGGTGGAGGGCGCGCCCACACAGGCGGCCATCGATGTCGCTCAACAGTTCAACGCAGCGATTGCTGCCGAATGCGGGGTCCCTTCGTTGTCCGTTCCCGTTCGCAAGAGGCCGGAACACGTCCCGCTCTTCATGTTGACGCTGTTCTGCCAGGACCCGGTCGGCAAGGCTCTCTGGGACTTCGCGGACATGGCCGGCAAGGCAAGCGTGCTGCAGGCGCTCCAGGCCGCCCGCATCCTGGCCGCCTTGACGGGGCGCGACAGCGTCACTGAAGCGGATGCGGCGATGGCCGCCATGCTGGTGCTCGCGCCGCGCGC
>JANNFQ010000311.1:0-6699 GCA_031380045.1 Acidimicrobiaceae bacterium | reverse complement strand
CGCGGGGCCCGTGGCCCATCTGCCCGTGCCACACGAGCGTGCGACGACGACCACAGAACGCGCCCAGCGCGATGCTGTCGACCAACCCTGTCCGAGACACCGAAGAAAGACGACTTACATGCGTTGGTAGTTGGGGGCTTCTTTGGTGATGGTGACGTCGTGCGGGTGGCTCTCGTTGCGGCCTGCGGTGGTGACCTTCATGAACCGGGCGTTGTTGCGCAGAGCGTCCAGCGTTGCCGCGCCCGCGTACCCCATGCCGCTGCGCAGGCCGCCCGCCAACTGATACACCACGTCGCCCAGGGTGCCTGCGTAGGCGACTCGACCCTCGACACCCTCGGGCACCAGCTTCTTGGTGCCCGCACCCAACGTGCTGCTTTGGCTGCTGGCGTAGCGGTCGGCACCCAGGCCTTGCATGGCGCCCATCGAACCCATGCCCCGGTAGGTCTTGTAGCGACGACCTTCCATCAGTTCCATCTCGCCAGGGCTCTCGTCGGTGCCCGCCAGCAGCGAACCCAACATGACGGTCTCGGCCCCTGCAGCGATGGCTTTGACGATGTCGCCCGAGTACGTCACGCCGCCGTCGGCGATGACCGGCACATCCAGTTCGCGGGCCTTGCGGGTGGCGAACCAGATGGCCGACAGCTGCGGCATGCCGGCGCCGCTGACGACTCGAGTGGTGCAGATGCTGCCGGCGCCCACCCCAACCTTGACGGCATCGGCACCCGCTTTGGCCAATGCCTCGACACCATCTTCGGTCACCACGTTGCCGGCGACGACCGGTACCGAGGGCCACGACGATTTGATGCGCTCGATGGCCTTGATGACCCCTGCCGAGTGGCCGTGGGCGGTGTCGATAGCGACGGCATCGACCCCCATGGCCACCAGTGCCTCGACACGATCTTCCAGATCGGCGCCGACCCCTACGGCTGCTGCGCACCGCAGCCGCCCCCCGGAATCGCGGGTTGCGTTCGGGAACTCTTGACGCTTCTGGATGTCCTTGACCGTGATGAGGCCCCGCAGGAACCCATCGGCGTCGACCAGTGGCAGCTTCTCGATGCGGTGCTTCTGCAGCACGGCCTTGGCCTGTTCCAGTGTGGTGCCGACCTCGGCGGTGACCAGACCTGCCGATGTCATGAACTCGCTGACCGGGCGGTCGAAGTCGCTGCCCTCGCAGAACCTGATGTCGCGGTTGGTCAGGATGCCCACCAGCCGGCCGACCTGATCGATGATCGGCACGCCGCTGAACTTGAAGCGGTGCATGAGGTCTTCGGCCTCGTGCAGCGTGGCGCCGGCATGCAGCGTGACCGGATCGGTGATCATGCCGCTTTGACTGCGCTTGACCTTCTGCACCTCGGCGGCCTGATCGGCGATGGACAGGTTGCGATGGATGACCCCGATGCCACCCTCGCGAGCGATGGCGATGGCCATGCGAGCCTCTGTCACCTTGTCCATCGCGGCCGAGACCAGGGGCACGGCCAACTCGATGTCGGCCGCGAACCGAGCGCATGTGTCGACGGTGTCGGGCAGCACTGTGCTGTAGTCGGGAACGATGACGACGTCATCGAACGTAAGGGCCTCGAATCGATCGAACAGGTGCTCGTTGCTCATGCGTGGATCTCCTTCGGTGCGGGGGTCGCGCCGCACACCCGAGCAAGGGTGGTGACGACCAATTGATGCTCGGTGTCGTGCATGCGGTCGGTGAACATGGCCAGGGTGTCGTCGCCGCCGATCTGGACCGTGGCAGTTGCCAGTACCGGGCCCGCATCGACATCTTCATCGGGGACCAGATGGATCATGACGCCAGTGGCGGTGCGCTGCCCTCGCTGGTACTCGGCGAAGGCGCGTTCGATGGCATCGGTGCCAGGCAGCTGGCCGGGCAACGCGGGATGGAGGTTGATGACCATGCCGGGGAACCAGCCGAGGAAGCTCATCGTCAGGATGCGCATCCAGCCCAGCAGCACCACGTGGTCGGGATCGAAGCCGCTGACCACGTCGGCCAGCCGCGCATCGAAATCGGCGCGGGTCTCGTCGGCTCGCTTGCCCACATGCACGTTCGGGATGCCGCTGTGGTCGGCTCGCTGCAGGGCCCGCGCGTCGGCCCGATCACTGACCACAGCGACGACCTGTGCCGGAATCTGGCCGTCGGCGCAGGCATCGATGACGGCTTGCACGTTGGATCCGTTGCCCGATGCCATCAGGACGAGTCGACATGCGGATTCCATGAGTCGACGCTAGACATCACCCCGTGACGCGCGTGGCCCTTTGAACGAAAAGTTCGCCCATCTCGTTGGCAGAAGCGACGGCGAGGTCAGTGCAGCAGTTGCACGGTGCCATCGCCAGCGACGAGCGAACCGATGAGCCACGTGGTTTCGTCGATCGCAGATTGCACAGCCTCGACATCATCGGGGGCACACACGATGACCATGCCGACGCCCATGTTCAAGGTGCGGTACAACTCGTGATCGTCCAGCCCCGTGCAGATCTCGCGCACCAGTGCGAACAGCGGGGGTATCGGCCACGCGCCCAGTCGCACGTGCGCATCGCAGGTGGTGGGCAGCACGCGCGGCAGGTTGTCGGGCAGACCGCCGCCGGTGATGTGGGCCAGCGCCTTGATGTGGCCGCCGGCCAGCGCCTTCTCGAGCACCGGCAGGTAGTTGCGGTGCGAGACCAGCAACGTGTCACCCAATGAAGCGGTGAAACCGGGCGGCGTACAGTCCATCGGAAGCCAATCGAACACCTTGCGCAGCAACGAGTAGCCGTTGGTGTGCGGGCCGTTCGACGCGACGCCGATCAAGACATCGCCTGGCGCGACATGTGGCGTGGGCAACAGATCGCGACGCTCGACCAACCCGATCAGCGTGCCGGCGATGTCGAAGGCGTCTTCGGCGTACACGCCGGGCATCTCGGCGGTCTCGCCACCCAGCAGCGCGCAACCGCTGGCGGCACATGCTTCGGCCATGCCGGTGACGACCTCGGCAACCCGCTCGGCGTACAGACGGCTGGACGCGACGTAGTCGAGGAAGAACAGTGGGCGAGCGCCTTGCACCAGCACATCGTTGATGCAGTGGTTCACGATGTCGGCGCCCACACCCCGGTAGCGGCCCAGACGTGCTGCCAACTCCACCTTGGTGCCAACGCCATCGGTGCTGGCTACCAACACCGGATCATCCATGGCCTTGATGGCCGCGCCGCTGAAGGCACCGCCGAAGCTGCCCAGGCCGGCCAGCACGGCTGGTCCATGCGTGCGTTCCACAGCGAGCTTCATGCCGGCAACTGCGCGTGCACCTTCGTCGATGTCGACACCAGCGGCCGCATACGACTGCAGGCCGGCGGCGACTGCGCGCCATCCGATGTCGCGACGAACTTGCATGCCGTCGAACGAGATCTGGTCGATGCCCGCGTACGCAGCGCGGCGCGCGGCTGCCAGGTCTGGACCCAGACCGGTCACGGCCAGGACACGCCCCCCGGTGACCCTGGTGCCATCGGTGCCGGCAGGAAACACGATGGAGTCGGGCGACGATGCAATTGCCAGACCATGGATGACGGCACCCGATTGTGGCTCATCGGGATAGCCCGCCGCAGCGGCCACCACGGTCAGCGCCACCGAGTCGCGCACCACGATCGGGGTGCTGTCGAGCTGGCCGTTGCAACACGCCATTGCCAGAACTGCAAGGTCGGTGTGCAGCAGCGGCAGGATGGCTTGGGCTTCGGGGTCGCCGAACCGGCAGTTGAACTCGAGCAGACGCGGGCCGTCGGCAGTCAGCATCAGGCCGGCGAACAGCACGCCCACGTACGGCGTGCCGAGTGATGCGAAGTGATCGACAACGGGCTGGATGAACTGCGCCGTCAACTGTTCGGCGTCGTATCCGATGGGTGCGGGGGCGTAGGCGCCCATGCCGCCGGTGTTGGGGCCGGTGTCGCCTTCGAAGATGCGCTTGTGGTCCTGCGCAATCGGCAGCGGCCTGGCCACACGCCCGTCGCACATGGCGATCAGGCTGCACTCGGGCCCGCTGAGGCGCTCTTCCAGCACGATCGGACCCTGCGCGGCCAGGCGACGAATGGCCTCGTCGGTCTCGGCCGGCGTGGAGGGCACGATGACGCCCTTGCCCGCAGCGAGGCCGTCGAGCTTGACCACAACGCCGATGTCGGCGTCACGCCACCAGCGGATGGCGTCGTGGTAGTCGTCGCTGCGATGGAACCTGGGTGAGGGCAGCCCCAGCTGGGCGGCCAGGGCACGGGTGTAGCCCTTCGAGGTCTCGAGACGGGCAAGTTCGGCGGATGGCCCGAAGCACGGGACGCCTGCTTGCGCACAGCGGTCGGTGGTGCCCGCCGCCAATGCGATCTCGGGACCCACGATGACCAGATCGACCAGCCCATGCACGGCCGGGTCGAACTCGGTAGCGCTGGTGACCTGATGACCGTGTTGCCCGCACGCCCAACCGATGGCTGCCTCGCGACCGCCCGTACCGATCACCAGGATGTGCATCAGGCCAGCACCCCCTCGAAGCCCAACTTCGGTTGGGCCTGGCTGACCTCGATGGGATAGTGCCCGGTGTAGCAGGCGTTGCAGAAGCCTTCGGCCTCTGGCGAGGTGTGACCGTCGGCGTCGACACCGACGATGGCCCGGTTCATGCCGTCGAGCGACAAGAAGCCCAACGTATCGGCGCCGATGTGATCGCGGATCTCGTCGATCGAGAGGCGAGCGGCCATCAGGTCGCCGTGGCCCATGTCGACCCCGAAGTGGCAGGGATTCGTGATGGGTGGGCAGGTGATGCGCATGTGCACCTCGGTGGCGCCGGCCTCGCGCAGCATCTTCACCAACGGGCCGGCGGTGGTGCCACGGACCAACGAGTCGTCGATCATCACGATGCGCTGGCCGGCCAGGTTCTCGGACAGCGCATTGAACTTCAGGGCAACACCACGCTCGCGCATGTCTTGCGTGGGCTCGATGAACGTACGGCCGATGTACCGGTTCTTGATGAGGCCGTCGTTGTGCGGGATGCCACTTTCACGGCTGTAACCGATGGCCGCAGGAATGGAGCTGTCGGGTACGGGAATGACCACGTCGGCCAGCGCCGGATGTTCACGAGCCAGTTCCTCGCCCAGTCGCTGGCGCACGTGGTGGATGTTGCGACCAGCCCACACGCTGTCGGGTCGGCTGAAGTAGACGAACTCGAACGTGCACCGCGCCGACCTGGACGCCGGCGTGATGGCTTGACGGCGGTGGATCTCTGCGCCCTGCAACGTGACGATCTCGCCGGGGCGGACCTCGTCGATGTCGACACAGCCCAGTGTGTTCAGCGCGCACGTCTCTGACGCGACGGCGTATCCGCCGTGCGGCAGGCGACCGACACTCATCGGGCGGAAGCCCCACGGATCGCGTACCGCGATGACGCGATCGGCAGCCAGCACGACCAACGAGAATGCGCCCTTCCATGCAGGGATCGTGCGTTCCAGACGCTCTTCCCACGTGCGACCGCCCGATGCGGCCAGCATCAGCGTCAGTACCTCGGTGTCACTGGTGGCGGTGAGGCCGAAGCCACGGCCGAGCAGTTCGTCGCGCAGCGCCGGTGCGTTCACCAGGTTGCCGTTGTGAGCGACGGCCAGCGGCCCGTGCATGGTCTCGACCAGGAACGGCTGCAGGTTGCGCACTGCGTTGGCGCCCGTGGTGCTGTAGCGAGTGTGGCCGATGGCGTGGTAGCCGGTCAGTGGCGCCATTGATTCGGGTGTGAACACGTTGGCCACCAACCCGGCGTCTTTGTGCATTCGTGCCCGGCTGCCGTCGCTGACGGCGATGCCCGCGCCCTCTTGGCCGCGGTGCTGCAACGCGAACAGACCAAAGAAGGCCAGCTGCGCGACACCCTCACCGTGTGGGGTGGAGACGCCGAAGACGCCGCACTCGTCGTGCGGTGCGTCGTCGGCGAACGTGGGGGTGACGGGTGCGAATGGAGCGGATGTGACCGGGATGTTCATCGTCATGCGGTGGCCTGTCTTGATCGGTCGAGCGAGTCAGATCGAGGGCTGGAGTCGGCAGATGGGGGAGTGTCGCGCAGAGCTGCGACCACAGCCTCGATGCGCTGCGAGGCTGGTTGTGCGCCCGGCAGGAAGGTGTGGCCGGTGATGCGTTCGTATGCAGAGATGTAGCGCGCCGACGTGGTGGCGACAACCTGGTCGGGCAGAGGGGGTGGTGGCCCCTCGCCGCGATAGCCCAGCTCGATGAGCGCGCGTCGTACGAACTCTTTGTCCAGGCTCTCTGGTTCGTCGCCGGCCGCGAGTCGCGACTCGTACGAGTCGGCCACCCAGAACCGCGACGAGTCGGGGGTGTGGACCTCGTCGATCAGCAACAGTTCGCCGGTGTCTGCGGCCAGACCGAACTCGTACTTGGTGTCGGCCAGGATCAGCCCGGCTGCAGCGGCGGCCTGTTGGCCGAAGGCGAACACGCGCAGCGCGGCATCGCACACCTCTTGCCACATGGCGTCGTCGACCAGACCAGTCGCGACCACCTGCGCATTGGTGATCGGCTGGTCGTGGGCGCCGTCGGCCGCCTTGGTGGTGGGCGTGACGATGGCGATGGGCAGGGCGGTGTTCTTGCGGAGACCGTCGGGCAGGTCGTAGCCGTAGATGGTGCGAGCGCCATCGGCGTACTGCTGCCACAGCGACGTGGACGTGACACCGGTGATGTGACCGCGCACCACGACC
>JANNFQ010000305.1:0-11111 GCA_031380045.1 Acidimicrobiaceae bacterium | reverse complement strand
TACTCGTACTCAGCCGCCTCTTCGGGCGTCGGGTACACGTCGGGCCGGCCCTGGCGCAGCCGCAGAATGGCCAGCGCCCCCGAACCCGCCAACCATTGCGCCTCCTCGCCCGATGGTGCACAGACAACGTTGACGCCCAGTGACAGATACGGCCGCTCCAGCACTCGCGACGGCCGGAACGCAGCCCGGTAGGTCTGCACGGCTGCGCGGGTGTTGCCGGCGGCGAAGTGATGGGCGAACGAGAACCCCAGACCCAACTGACCGGCGAGGTGTGCGCTGAAGTCGCTGCTGCCCAGCAACCAGATGTCGGGGGAGTAGCCGCGAGCGGGCACCGCGTGGATGCTGCCGAACGGGTGCACGTCGGCGTACGACCCGTCGAAGTACCCGACCAGTTCGGCGAGTTGTGCGGGGAAGTCGTCGGCGCCGTCCATCGTGCGACCGCGTCGCAACGCTGCGGCCGCCAAGCCGTCGCTGCCGGGCGCACGGCCGAGGCCCAGGTCGATACGGCCCGGGTGCAGTGCCTCCAGCATGCCGAACTGCTCGGCGACTGCCAGCGGCGAGTGGTTGGGCAGCATGACGCCACCCGACCCCAACCGGAGCGTCGTGGTTCCGGCTGCAAGGTGTGCGATCAAGACCGCTGGCGACGAGCTGGCGATGCCGGGCATGTTGTGATGCTCGGCGACCCAGAAACGGTGATACCCCAGTCGTTCGACCTCGCGAGCCAGCCGCAACGACGTGCCCAACGCATCGGCAGGCGTGTACCCCCGGCCCACCGGGGCCAGATCGAGCACAGACAGCAGGGGCATTTCCGGGGAAGTCACAGAGGTAGTCAACCGTCGCAGCGCGCTGAGTGTTCCCGACTCATGCCCAAGACGTGCAAGCCCGGACAGTTGCAACTGGGTGGGCGGTCGACAGCGTCGTTGCTACACTCGGTGATTCCACGGGGCGACTCGGTGGGGAATGGTGTAATTGGCAACACAGCAGTTTCTGGTACTGTTATTCAGGGTTCGAGTCCTTGTTCCCCAGCTCACACGACATCCAGAGGTCGGCCATCGTGCCGGCCTCTCGTCGTTTCTGCGGCCGGTTCGGCCGCCGATTCGGTTGGACCAATTGCCTGCTGTTGGTAGTGTGCTGGGGCTACTCGGCCCCATCGTCTAGTGGCCTAGGACACCACCCTCTCAAGGTGGCGGCACGGGTTCGAATCCCGTTGGGGCTGCCAAGTATTCGTCAGAGGCACTCTTCGGAGTGTCTTTTCTGGATTTCAGCCCGCTTGCCAATCTCGTGCCAATCTAGGGTGCAGGGGAGGACGAGTGGGGGCACGATGACCTTGACGGAATCGCACGTGATGGGGCCGAGCTTGCCCCCGGTACGGGAACTGACCATCGGGGGTCTGCTTCGGGAGGCGGTCGCGGCCCAACCGGATCGGATCGCGTTGGTGGCAGGTGTAGTGGACCCGAGCGCACGCCGTACCTGGACGTACGGCGCGCTGCATGACGAGGCGCTGATGACGGCGCGAGCCCTTCGCGCCCGGTTCGAACCCGGTGAGCGGGTGGCGGTGTGGGCGCCCAACTATCCGGAGTGGATCGTGCTCGAGTTCGCTACGGCGATGGCCGGGCTCGTGATGGTGACGGTGAATCCGGCGTACCGGGCGAGCGAAGTCACGTACGTGCTGCAACAGTCGAAGTCGGCCGGCGTGATCTGTGCGACGGAGTTCCGTGGCAACCCCATGCTTTCTCTGGCCCATGAGATACAAGCGGACTGTCCCGACTTGCGTGAGATCATCGCGTTCGAGCAGTGGAACGACCTTCTTGCCTCTGCAGGCGACTTCACCGGTGAACTCGGCGAGCCCGATCCGTCGGATGCCGTGATGATCCAGTACACATCGGGCACGACGGGCTTCCCGAAAGGCGCACTGCTTCATCATCGCGGGCTTGTCAACAACGCTTCGCACGTGGCCGACCGCATGGGCATTCGAGATGGTGGTGTGATGATCGGCGTCGCGCCGTTGTTCCACACCGCCGGTTGCGTCTGCACGGTGCTCGGAGCGGTGTCGAAACACGCCACGCTTGTGTACGAGGAAGCGTTCGATCCGGGTCTTGCTCTTGAACTCTTCGAGGCCTACAAGGGAACAGCCATGCTCGGTGTGCCCACGATGCTCGTGGCCATCATGGAGCATCCGAACTTCGCTACAACCGACCTGTCGCACCTCGGCGCGATCTGTTCGGGTGGTTCGCTCGTTCCTGCGCCGATGGTGCGGCGACTCGAGGAACAACTCGGTGCGCCGTTCACGATCGTGTTTGGTCAGACCGAGAGTTCGCCGGTGTCGTCGATGACCTCGCCGCATGACACCATCGAAGACAAAGCCGGCACGATCGGTCCTCCGATGCCAGGGGCGGAGGTGAAGATCGTTGATCCGGAAACCGGTGCCACCGTGCCGATCGGTGGGGTGGGGGAGTACTGCACCCGCGGCTACCACGTGATGCACGGCTACTACGGCAACCCAGAGGCAACCGAGAAGGCAATCGATGCCGACGGGTGGCTGCACACCGGCGATCTGTGCGCAATGGACAGCCGCGGCTATTGCACGGTTGAGGGCCGCCTGAAAGACATGATCATCCGCGGCGGCGAGAACATCTACCCGCGCGAACTCGAAGACCTGCTCTTCGCGCACCCGACCGTCGGCGAGGTTGCCGTGGTTGGTCTACCCGACGACAAGTGGGGCGAAACCGTCGCGGCGTTTGTCCGCCCGGCTCCCGGCTGCACCATCGATCGCGCCGAACTGTTCGCGTACATGCGCGAGCACCTCGCGCCGCACAAGACGCCGAAGGACTGGTTCGCGGTCGAAGTGTTCCCGCAGACCGCCTCGGGAAAGATTCAAAAGTTCAAACTCCGCGACCAGTGGGCAAGCGGTGACTGGCGACCGCTTGACTGAGCGAGCACAATCTGCAGCGACCGCCCGGGATCAGCGGCCGGAGGCCCTTCGGTGAGCGCACGGCTCCCGGCGCTGACGGGCGATATCGGTGCTCGGTATCGTCCAAGTCGGCTGTCACGATGAACGCCAACATGCCGGAGTCCACCGACTTCACGAGACGCCTTGCGGTGGGCGCGAGGCTGACCACGAGTGCGTGTCGGTACGTAGACCACCGATGAGCGCGCGGCGGCTGGAGCGTCGGTGGCAGCGCGCCACTCACTCGAACGCCACCGGTTCCGGCTCGTTCCACCTGCATACGAAGACACCGCACGAGCAACGGAGACACCGCACGAGCAACGGACCTCGTGCGCGGCCTCCAAGACTTCTGTGACGGGGGGACCGCCATCGACGACCACGGCGACCTGGCCGGCTTCCTGATGGGGTTCGACGCGACCCCCGACCCGGTGTCTCCAATGGCCCGATACACACCAGAACGGTCATCACTGCATCTCGTCGCTGGCCACGCCGTCGCCTGACACGCCAACCCTGTCCTCGTCTACCCGCTCCTCCTCGGTGAACTCGCGGCCCGGGCACTCAACCGTGGCATCACCGACCATGTCGTCCACGTACCGTCGGCGACCCTGCGATCGAAGCCGCGTGGGTCCCGCGTGGGTCGTTGGCCTTCTGGCGGGCGTGTCACCGGCTGTTCGAGCAGCCCGACTGGATCCGGCAGAATTGATCCGCCCAGCGTGAAGTCAATTTTCGAAACTCGTTCGTTCGCCGGAAGTGCCAGATGAAGGGTCAAGATCTTCGCAAGGCCGCCGATAACTCCCCTGATGGATACACGGCCGTGGCGTGCACTGCGACGATTTTTCCTGTACGCAGGCACCACGCTGGTGCCGGTCCTTGGCCTCGGGGTCATCCTGAGCGTCAACTACGCGCACGAGATCGACCAAGCAGCGATCCGCGACGCCAGGACGCTGGCCCACACCATTGGTGACGCGGGCATCGAACCATTCTTGGAGGGCCACCCACTCGATGAAGGTCTGAACGCCCGCGAGCGTTACTCGCTGATGATGTCCACAGGAAACATGTTGTCCGAGGGCACTGCACTGAAGTTGCGAGTCCGCGACACAACCGGGCGAGTCATGTTCGACGCGGCCAATCCGACTGCCGTGCCCGGCGAGGCGGTGGTGGACGACGAAGTCATCGAGGCAGCAAACGGTGACTCTGTGGTGGCAAGGACAACAGTGGACGGCGACGAGATCGATGGCGGAACCAGCATCGGTGTCGAAGTGATCGAGTCGTACTCCGCGTTGTATACGGCCGAGTCCCCCGATGAAGCGGTCGGCGTGCTGGAGGTCTATCTGCCCTTCGCTCCGATCGAGGCCGTCCGTCACGATTCACTGCGACGGATGCAACTCGTCCTGATCGCCGGTCTGGCGGTGCTGTGGCTGGTGCTCGCGTTGGTCGTATGGTCGGTGACCCGTCGCATCCATCGTCAGAGCGAGCGTCACGAACATCAGGCGCTGCACGACACGCTGACCGGCCTGCCGAATCGAGCGCTGTACGCAGACCGCGTGCAGACAGCGCTGGCGGCGGCTCGCCGCACGGGGACCGATGTCGGTCTGGCCATCGTCGACCTCGACCGGTTCAAAGAGGTCAACGACTCGCTGGGGCATCAGAACGGCGATGAGTTCCTGAAGCTGGTTGCCCGGCGAATGACCGATGCGATTCGTCCCGGCGACACGTTGGCACGCTTGGGCGGTGACGAGTTCGGCATCGTGTTGCCGGGCGCCAGCGAAGCGACGATGGAAGACATCCTCAACAGAGTGCAGGACGCGTTGGGCGAAGAGACTGAACTGGCGGGCGTGCCCGTGTCGGCCGAGGCCAGCATCGGCTATGCCATCTGGCCATTGGATGCACCCGATGCCGAGACGCTGCTGCAACGAGCCGACATCGCGCTGTACACGGCCAAGGAAGCACGGGCCGCTGTCATCCGCTATCGCGAGGGCATCGACGAGTTCGACCCGCAGCGATTGGGTTTGGTCGCCGAACTGAAGCGAGCGATCGTGGCGCAAGACCTGGTGCTGCACTACCAGCCGAAGATCGACATGCTGACCGGCAGGGTCGTTGCATTCGAGGCGTTGGTGCGTTGGGAACATCCGACCAAGGGCACCTTGCCTCCTGGCGACTTCATCCCGATTGCCGAGTCGACCGGTCTGATCACACCGCTGACGAAGTGGGTGGTCGATGCTGCGTTGGAACAGCTGGCCTCGTGGTCGACCACCGCACCGGTTGGTCCGCTGGTACCCGATCTGGCGATGGCGGTGAACGTCTCGGCGCGCAACTTGCGAGAAGAGCATCTGGCCACATGGATCTTCGAGCGTCTCGAGTTCCACGGCATCGAGCCTCATCGGCTGGTGCTGGAGGTGACCGAGACATCGTTCGCCACCGACCCCGTGCGCGCCACACAGTTGCTGGAGACGTTGTCTGCCGGTGGGGTTCGGGTCAGCCTGGACGACTTCGGCCAGGGGTACACGTCGCTGGGTTCGCTGGGGCGACTGCCGGTCAGCGAACTGAAGATCGACCGTGGCTTCATCTGGGCGATGATGGCCAGCGCCGAAGACCGAGCGATCGTGGCGTCGGTCATCGAGTTGGGCCACCAACTGGGGCTCAGCGTGGTCGCCGAGGGCGTCGAGACCGAGGCGATGCTGGACGATCTGCGACGCCTGGGTTGCGACACCGTTCAGGGTTTCCTGTTCTCGCCACCCGTACCGGCAAACAAGGCCCTGGGCCTGATGGGGACCGCGCCGACCCTGGTCTGATGACCCCGGGGCACCTGCGCAAGCCCGCGGCCGCGGCGGCCGATCGGCTTGAATGGCGTTCATGGCCGACGGCGTGCAGCACAAAGTCGTGACGGGCGAGACAGTTGTGACGGGCGAGACGATCGTGATCGGCGGTGGATCCGGCGGAGCTGTCGTCGCTGCGCGTCTGGCCGCCGCCGGACGCGATGTGGTTCTGGTCGAGGCGGGGCCCGACTACGGGCCGTTCGGCGACCCGCGCTGGCCGGCCGAGTTGATCGACGCGCGAGCGCTCGCGATCACCCACGACTGGAACTACGCGCAGGATCGGTGGACCTTCGAACGAGCGCGAGTGATCGGTGGTTGTTCGTCGCACAACGGTGCGATCGCGGCGGTGGGCCATCGGCGCGACTACGACAATTGGGGACTTCCCGGTTGGACCGGTGACGACGTCGAACCGGTGTTCCGTCGTGCGGTCGAGCAGATGCGAGTTCGCACCTACGGCCGCGACGAGGTCGTGCCGTTCCACGAGCAGTGTCTGATCGCGACAGAGGACCTCGGCTGGCGGATGGCATCGGACCTGTGCGATCTGGACGCCAATGATTCGTTCGGGTTGGAGTCGGTCAATGTCGTCGGCACCACTCGATGGAACACTGCCTTTGCATACCTCGATCCGGTACGCGCCAGCGGCTCGTTACGCATCAGCGATCACACGATGGTCGACCGCGTCGAGACGTCCGCCGACGGCGTGCACGTCGTTGCTGTACGACACGGTGAACCGCTGCGAATGTTCGCCACCACCGTGGTGCTGGCCGCCGGTGTCTACGGCACGCCGTCCATCCTGCAACGCTCAGGAGTCGGCGATGCCGATCACCTGCGCGCGGTGGGTGTTGCGCCGCTGGTCCACTTGCCGGGTGTCGGTGCCAACCTGCACGACCATTCGATGATCCACGCGGACCGCGTGATCGGCGAGCGGCTGCAACGGTTCCTCGACGACACCGCTGCGAAGGGTTTCCTGCCCGAAGAGCAGACGTTGGGCAAGGCACTCTCGTCGCTCGCCGCGGGCCCCGACGGCGACGGGCTGTACGACATGCACATCTTCCCCGTGTGTGCCTCGGATCAGACCAGCATGCTGGCTGGCCGGGTGGCGGTGGAGGTTGCGTGCATGACACCGCGTAGTCGGGGATCGGTGCGCATCGTCAGCGCCGACCCGAACGCGGCGCCCCATATCGATCATCGGTATGCAACCGACATCGAGGGCCACGACCTGAGGGTGTTGCGCGACGGTCTGGCAATGGCCAATCAGATCCTGGATCATCACGAACTGCGGTCGCTGCTGGGTGGGCCGGTCACCGATACCTCCACCGACCAGGCGATCATCGCCAACGTCGCCCACTACTACCACCCCGTCGGGACGTGCGCGATGGGTGACGGCGCCGATGCGGTATGCGATGAGCGTGGGCGCGTGCGCGGCATGAACGGCGTGGTCGTGGCCGACGGCTCGCTGCTGCCGACCATTCCCAGGGCCAACACCAACCTGCCCGCCATCATGGTGGGCGAGATGATCGCAGCCATGCTGTGAACCACCCGTCGTCGCTGAATCCTCACGCCGCCTTCGCGACGCGTACGCTTCGACGGCAATGCGCATGACGACGGCGATACAGCGATGACCATCCTCGACAAGCTCGACCTGGGCCAACGCCTGGACCGCGAGCAATACAACAAGCGGCTCGAGGACGAACAGCGTCGGTTGCTGCAGCTGCGGCTGCACCTGGGCGGCCAAATGGGTTCGGGCCAGCGAGGTCCGGGTCTGCTGGTGCTGTTCGAGGGTCCCGATGCAGCCGGCAAGGGCGGCGCCATCAAGGCGATCGTCGGTCATCTCGACCCACGTCACTGCGCCGTGTTGAATTACGCCGCGCCGACGCGTGAAGAGAAGGAGCACCACTTCCTGTGGCGTTTCTGGAGAGAGGTGCCAGGCCTTGGCGAGATGGCGGTGTTCGATCGCAGCTGGTACGGGCGCGTGCTGGTCGAGCGCATCGAAGGCTTCGCCAGCAGACCCGAGTGGAGCCGAGGCTTCCGGGCGATCGTCGATTTCGAAAGGACGCTGGCCACCGAGGGCGTCATCGTGGTGAAGTTCTGGCTGCACATCAGCGACGCCGAGCAGCACGCTCGGTTCGTTGCCCGCGCCGGCGATCCTCTGAAGCGCTGGAAGTTGACCGACGAAGACTGGCGCAACCGCGGCCGAAATCGTTTGTACGACCGTGCCGCCGAAGAGATGTTTCGTCGCACGGACCATCCGTTGGCTCCATGGGCCGTGATCCCCGCAGAGCAGAAACGATTCGCGCGCATTGCGGTGCTCGAGACGCTCAACCGCCGCATCGCCGAGGGGATGACGCGATTCGGCATGGAGGTACCGGTCTTGTCCGACCTCGATGTCGTCGACGACTGATCACGCTACTTTGGGCCGGGTGACCACACCCCGCCGCACCATCCCGACCGGCTATCGCGAGCAACTCGACCTGGGTTACGTGTTCGGCAGTGTTTTGACCTTCGGGCAGCGTCCGCTGGTCACCGAGCCGGGGCAACTGGCCGAGTGGCAACCCGACGTCGCAGTGCTGGGTGCGCCGTTCGACCTGGGTACCACCAACCGCCCGGGTGCCCGGTTCGGCCCCCGCGGCGTGCGCACCAATGCCTACGAGCCGGGCACCTATCACCTCGATCTCGGCATCGAGATCTTCGAGTGGCTCGAGGTGGTCGACATCGGTGATGCGTTCTGCCCGCACGGCATGGTTCAGCAGAGCTTGGACAACGTGAAGCAGAAGGTGGCATCGGTCGTCGAACTCGGCATCATCCCCGTCACGATCGGCGGCGACCACACCATCACCTGGCCCGCTGCCACGGCCGTCGCCGATCACTACGGGTTCGGCAACGTGGGCATGGTGCACTTCGATGCCCACGCCGACACGGCCGACACCATCGACGGCAACCTGGCCAGCCATGGCACGCCCATGCGCCGGCTGATCGAGAGTGGCGCGATCCCTGGCAGGAACTTCGTGCAGATCGGCTTGCGTGGTTACTGGCCGGGCGAAGACGTGTGGCGGTGGATGGGCGAGCAAGGCATGCGTTGGCACATGATGGACGAGGTCCATCGACGCGGTCTCGACGCTGTGCTGACCGACGCGATCGCCGAGGCGATGGACGGCGTCGACCACCTGTACGTCAGCGTCGACATCGACAGCCTGGACCCTGCGTACGCGCCTGGCACAGGCACGCCCGAGCCCGGTGGCATCGCATCCGTCGACATGTTGCGGGCCATGCGGCGCTTGGCGATGGAAACCCCACTTGTCGCGTTCGATGTCATGGAAGTGGCGCCGGCGTACGACCACGCCGACTGCACGGTCAACGTCGCCCACCGATTGATCATGGAGATCCTGGCCGGGCTGGCGTGGAAGAACCGCAATGCCGGCCGCGCCGCGACTCCCGCCAGCGCGGCACGATGACGTCCAGCGACGCTCGTCTGTCATCGGCCACCGATCGTGTGCTGCAGGTGGTCGACGATGGCATGACCGCAGCGGTTGCGGCGCTGACCCGGTTGGTCGGCATCCCCAGCGTCAGTGGTGCCGACGACGAGAACGAGGCCATCCACCACATGTCGCGATGGATGCGTGCGATCGGGCTCGACGTCGATCATTGGCAGGTGCCGTTGGACGAGATGCTCGCCCGCCCCGACTTCCCCGGTGTCGAAGTCGAACGCCACGAGGCGTGGGGTGCCGTCGGCCGGCTGCCGGGCACGGCCGGTGACGGCGCCCGACGATTGATGTTCAACGGCCACGTCGATGTCGTGCCGCCCGGCGATCGCCGGCAGTGGACCGACGACGCGTTCTCGGCATCGATCCGCGATGGCCACCTGTTCGGACGCGGCTCGTGCGACATGAAGGCGGGCGTGGTGGCGTCGATGTGGGCGGTCGACGCGATCCGCAAGGCGGGAGTTGTGTTGCGCGGCGATGTCATCGTCGCGTCGGTGCTCGGCGAAGAGGACGGTGGATTGGGCACGTATGCCACGCTCGATCGAGGTTGGCGCGCTGATGCCTGTGTGATTCCCGAACCGACCAGTCTCGATCTTGTCCCTGCGAACGCCGGCGCGCTGACGTTCCGCCTGACGGTGCACGGGCTGGCAACGCATGCGTCTCGACGCACCGAGGGTGTGTCGGCCATCGAACGGTTCGTGCCGGTCATGCACGCCATCGCCGAACTCGAACGCGTTCGCAACGCGCATGCAACGCCGGTCAACTCGCCGTTCCCGCTCATTGCGCCGATTTCCATCGGCACCATTGCTGCGGGCGACTGGGCATCGTCGGTGCCCGACCTGCTGGTGGCAAACGGTCGGTGCGGTGTTCTGCCGGGCGAACCGATGGACGACACCCGCGACGCGTTCGAGCAGGCCGTCGCGTTGGCGTGTCACAGCGATCCATGGCTGCGCGACCATCCGGTCGAGGTCCAGTGGTGGGGTGGGCAGTTCGCATCAGGACGGTTGCCCGATCACAGCGATCTGCTGCAGCGTGTCTCTAGCGCCCACGCAGCGGTGTCTGCGCAGTCGCAAAGCACGTGGACCGCGCCGTACGGCAGCGACTTGCGCCTGCTGACCGGGATCGGGGGCATCCCCACGTTGCAGTACGGCCCGGGCAGCTCTGCGGCCGCGCACGGCCCCGACGAATCGGTCTCGCTGGCCGAGATGCACACCACCGCCCGTGCACTCGCGGTTCTGGCCCTGGACATCTGCGAGGTCGACCGAGTCGGCTGAGCCTGCCGAAGGCGGCGGTGCACACGAATGAGTGAAGACCGTTTGCCGCTCCACCCGTTGGGGTAGCGGCTGATGATGACCCCCCACGGCCTGCCGATCGACAGTTGCACCAACGACAGTCGAGTAACTCGACGGGTGGACCCGCAGTCGTTCGAGGACAAGTATCAGGCCGACTCAGATCCGTGGAACTTCGCGACCTCGTGGTACGAGCAGCGTCGGTACGACCTGATCATGGCCATGCTGCCCAAGGCCAGGTACCGGCGGTGCTTCGAGCCAGGGGCATCGATCGGTGAGTTGACCCAACGGCTGGCCTCGCGATGCGACGAGGTCGTCGCGGTCGAGGCAGCGCCCACGGCTGCGCGCCAAGCGGAGCGAATGTTGGCTGGACGGTATCCCGGGGCATCCGTGGTCCAGGCGACCGTGCCCGACTGGTGGCCCGACGGAGGCTTCGACCTCGTCGTGATGTCCGAGTTCGGCTACTACTTCGAGCGCGACGCGCTCGGCGATCTGGTTCGTCGGTTTGTCGACCTGTTGGACGACGGTGGCACGTTTGTCGCCGCACACTGGCGCGGTCGCTCGGACGACCACTTGTTGC
>JANNFQ010000298.1:0-3391 GCA_031380045.1 Acidimicrobiaceae bacterium | reverse complement strand
CGCTGTTCGGTGGCAGTCATCAACTGTTGCTGGATCGCGTCGGGTGGGGTCGAGTGGCTGGCGATGTAAGCGGCGAGTTCTGGATCGACCACATCGGCACGAGAGGCAGGCATGGCGACACGGTACCGGCCCGTCCTCGGGCCGCTCGATGGAACACGCGGACGCAGCTACACGGTGGCGAGCAACCAGTCGGTGGGGCCGATCACGAACTGCGTATCTGGAGTCATGGCGACCAGCACGGCGGTCAGACCTGGCTGGGCCAGCGAGACGCAACCGGATGTGGCTTTGGTGGCGCCGGATTGGCCCGCGACATACGTGTTGCGATGCAGGAAGATCGCCGAGGCGAAGGGTGTCTTGCCGGGCTGGTCGCCCGAGACGTTCGGCTCCATGTTGGCGCCGATCAACGCCGCATTCGAGTACGTGGTGGTGAAGCGGGGCAGGTACTCGTCATCGACACCTGCGCACGCCGCGTCGTTGCGCAGGTGCCCGTAGCCGGCGGTGCCGGGAGTTGCGCCGAAGCAGTCGCCGGTCCGCACGGCGCGATACGTGCCAGCGGTGACACCGGGGTCTGGCGCGTTGCCGAAGAACGAGAAGCGCTGACCGTCGGGAGCGGTCATGGTGGCCAGCGCGAACACACCGGCGGGTGTCGTGCCGTCGCCGCTTCGGCGATCGGCCAACGGACGCAACCCGCTGCGGCCGACACGCGCAGTCATCGGCGTCGAGCACGTCCACGTCGATCCGACCCGGGTCGCCAATTCGACAGTGGCCGTGCTGTCGGTCCATGCGACGGTGCGCACAACGACCTGTGTCGTCGTCTCGGGCTGCAGTTCTCCCACGGCGATGGCGATGCGTTGGCACTCGCTGAACGGCGGGTGGACACGGACCGCGGCCACGGTAGCGACGGCAGAAGTGTCGACGGCCGTCGATGCCGCCGCGGCAGCCGACGTTGATGTGGGGGCGACTGCAGCGGCAGGCGACGTCACGGGCGATGTGGGGGGTGCTGCCGATCTTGTGCCGCAGGCCACCAGCAACAGAGCTGCCATTGCTGCTGCGGCATCAATGGATCGACGATGCGGGGTGAACATTGTGGCGTCCAGGTTACGAGTCCCGCCGCCAACCGGTCAGTCGATGTTCTACACGGCCTCGGACGCGCGGAGCGCCATCAACAGGTCGGAACGTGCGCGTGCCACCCGAGACCGGATGGTGCCGATGGGACAGCCGACGACCGCGGCGGCATCCACGTACGACAGACCGACGACCTGCGTCATGACGAACGCCTCGCGCCGGTCGTGGGCGAGAACCCCCAGCAGGTCGGTCAGACCCTCCAGCAGCGGTGGTTCGCTGGGCACGGTGGAGCGGCTGATGCGGTCGACCAGCTTGCGTTGGCGTACCCGGCGGCGCACGTGGTCTGCGCACACGCGACGCGCAATGGACAACAGCCACGGCTGCACTGGTGCATCCGCGCGGTAGGCGTCGAACGCGCTCAGCGCTCGAAGGTACGTTTCTTGGACCAGGTCATCGACCTCGCCAGCTGAACCGAGTGCCTCGCACAGGCGCCACACCACGGGCTGCGTGCGTCGGACCAGCTCACGCACCGCGACATCGTCGCCCTCACGCGCCGCATCGAGCAGCGGCCGCAACCCGTCAGTTTCCGCCACGGCGCCATCATGACGCGTCTGTGCCACGCCGGCAATGAGGTCCTTCGGCGTAAGCCTTCGGAATTCGAAGTTCCGGGAACTGGATGAGCTCGAAGAACGACTTCTGCGCGATGACGAAGTGCGATCGATGGCGGGAGGCGTTGTCGGCGATCGCCGACGGCGAGGATCCGGGCATCGAACTGCGCCTGATCGATGCTCATCTGGCTCGCTGTTCCGAGTGCGACGCCTTCGCAGTCGCCATCGACGGCAGTCGTCGACGCACTGTCGTCCGCTCGGCGGCTCCCATGCCCGATCTGTCGCGTCGAGTGTCGAAGCTGAATGCGCTTGCCGATCGGGCCAGCCGTTGGGGTGTGGTTCGGGCGCTGCTGGTCGTGATGGCGATGGAAGTGATCGTGGTGTCGGTGCCGTTGCTGTTCACCGGAGATGAGCAAGTCGACGGCCACGACGCGCGCCATCTCGGCGCGTTCACGATCGCGTATGCGGTGGCCCTGTTGGTCGTGGCCGCCCGGCCCGCCCGGGCTCGCACCGTGCTGCCGGTTGCCGCAGTGCTGGCCGGCGCGCTGTTGATCACGGCCGTCGTTGATCTGGGCCGTGGTGTGGTACCACTGGTCAACGAAGCGACCCACATCCCCGAGCTGATCAGCGTGGTGTTGCTGTGGCTGCTGGCGGTGCCCGCCCCTCGCCGTCACGAGACTGGGAAGGGTCCGCCGACGCGGTCACCGCTGTCGCTGGTGGATGACACGATGCCAGAGCGACGCGACGATCGTGATCGCCGTTCGAGCTGATGTCTGACTCGATCGCCTGTCGTTCGGCCACCAGTCTGTTGCCCTCGCGCCTTCCGCTGGCGCCTGGCCGCTTCAGCTGCGCGGCACCCTGCTCCACGGTTGGTCCTTGTCGACACGTGGTTCGCCCGGCAGGCCCAGTACCTGCTCGCCCAGGATGTTGCGCATGATCTCGCTGGTGCCACCCTCGATCGAGTTGGCGCGGGCACGCAGGAACGAGTGGCGCACGCCGTGCTCCATGCCGTCGACCGATAGGTGCTCAGGGCGTCGGAACGTGAAGTCGTAGCCGATCATGCCCTCGGCGCCCAGCAATTCGATCGAGAACGAGGTGACTGCCTTGTTGAACTCGGCCAGCGCCAGCTTGGCGATGGAGCCCTCCGGGCCGGGGTTACCTGTCTTGGCCGCTTCGGCACCCCTCGCGTTGGTCAGGCGCATCGCCTCGCCCGTGCACCACAGTTGCATCAGCCGATCGCGATGCGCCGCAGTGCGCCGCTCGGCGGGCAGGTCCTTCCAGATCGAGATGGTCTCGTCAATGGGACCGCGCCGGCGACCCCCGGCTCCGCCGCCGATCGCCGTGCGCTCGTTCATCAACGTGGTCAGCGCCACCCGCCAGCCTTCACCGACTGCACCGATGCGATGGTTGTCAGGTATCCGAACATCGGTCATGTAGACCTCGTTGAACTCGGCCTCGCCCGTGATCTGGCGCAGCGGTCGAACCTCGACGCCCGGAGCGCGCATGTCCAGCGCGAAGTACGTCATTCCCTTGTGCTTGGGCTGCTCGGGATCGGTACGGGTCACCAGCATTCCCCAGTCGCCCAAGTGCGCCAGCGTGTTCCACACCTTCTGACCATTCACGATCCACTCGTCGCCATCACGCTGCGCCCGTGTGCCCAACCCGGCGAAGTCGCTGCCGGCACCGGGCTCGCTGAACAGCTGGCACCACTTCTCCTC
>JANNFQ010000434.1:0-2158 GCA_031380045.1 Acidimicrobiaceae bacterium | reverse complement strand
TCGACGAATGCCCGCATCGGCACGCCGTACTGCAGGCCGTAGCTGATGCTCTTGGCGAACGCATCCATGATGCCGCTGAGCGTGCTGCCCTGCTTGGACACCGTCAGGAAGATCTCGCCGGGACGACCGTCGGCGTACTCGCCGATGTTGGCGAAGCCCTTGCAATCGGCCACCCGGAACTCGAACGTGCGCGCCGACCGCGTGCGCGGCAGCTTCTGACGGATGGGCTGGTGGACGACCCGCTCGACGATCTTCTCGATGACCTGCGCGGCGGCCGTCTCTGCTGCCTGGGCGTCGGTCTGATCGCCCTTCTTGGCATTGCTGAGCGGCTGGGCCACCTTGCAGTTGTCGCGGTAGATGGCGACGGCCTTCAGGCCCAGCTGCCAGCTGAGCTGGTGCAGTTGCTCGATGTCTTCGACGCTGGCGTCTTCGGGCATGTTGACCGTCTTGCTGATGGCGCCCGACAGGAACGGCTGCGTGGCGCCCATCATGCGCACGTGACCCTCGTAGTGGATGGTGTTGTCGCCCATGCTGCAGGCGAACACGGCCACGTGCTGGGCCGCCAAGTGCGGTGCGCCCAGGATGCTCTTCTCGTGGTCGATGTAGGCAATGATCTCGTCGACCTGCTGCGGGGTGTACCCCAACCGGCGCAAGGCCCGCGGAATGGTCTGGTTGACGATGACCATGGTGCCGCCACCGACCAGCTTCTTCATCTTGCACAGACCGAGGTCTGGCTCGATGCCGGTGGTGTCGCAATCCATCATCAGGCCGATGGTGTTGTGGCTGACGAACCCGTTGGCAACGTAGGTGACGTTGGACGGCACTGAGAGGTCGTACGTGAACTCCTCGCCGCCGAGCACCGCCGTCTGGATCTCGTCGAAGAAGAACCCAAGAAGATGACCGAGCTCGCCATCGCCCGACCGCTGGAACAGTTCCTGGGCGAGACGCCGGGTGATGCTGGCGGACCGGCGGAACTCCATGAGCGCCACCTTGCGATCGCGATCATTCTGCGGCGCGACCCGATCGATAAGTTCTCGGCTGACGGGAAGGTGGTCGTATCGAGCTGCCTGTACGGCATCACTGGTATCGACTTTCAACCACTTCCGGTGCGAGATGAATCCGACCTCGTTCAGCCACCGATGGTTCGTTGCCCGATTCAGCAGCCGAACGATCTGTAGCTTCGAGCCACGTCCGCTGACACCCTGTGATCGGGTCGTGACGAAGCCCAGGGCGAGCAGCAAAGTCTGCACCTCGCCAGCAAACCCAACCGAGGTCGTGGTCCACGACGGATACCCGGCCGTGACCGTGCCGTCGGCCTCGAAGAGGCCGCGGACGAACGCTCGATAGCACTCGGGATCGTTGCTGTGCAGCACGGCGTCCGGCACGTGCGGCGTGTAGCCCTTGCCGGTGTGTCCCTCGCTGGGGCTCCGTTTCGCGAATCCGCATGCGACCCACCAGTCGACGAGTCGCACTGAATGGAACGCGACCTCGACATAGCCCCCGCGCGACGCCACGGCCGCGGTGATGCCGAACAGCTCCTTGCCGAGCCACTCCAGATGGGCAACCACATCGAGGTCATGTGCGTCGACGCACAGGCGCAATCCTCGTGAGTGCAGCGAGCCGTCGCCCATGAAGTAGCCGACAAGTTCGGCAAGCTCGGCGCTCATCTCGGAAGGAACGCGAACGTGGTGTTCGCCTGCCCAGGCCATCTTGTCGGACAACGGTGGCAGCGCCACTTCGAGCGGCGCCCCGATGAGTCCGCCGAGCGCCATCGGCACACGGTCGCCCGGTCGGAGGTCTGCGAAGCGACGCCACACCCACGCACCCGACTCATCGACGACCTTGATCCGATGCTGTGTGGTCCCTTGGATCTGATACCCGCGGCGCGTGGTGACATCGACCACCTGCTCGAGACCGTTCACGTAGAACTTCGTGGCCTCGCGCTGGCCCTCGTCGGTCTGCACATCGAATGACACGTCCTGCCACTGCGCTCCATCGGGGTCGCCGAGCGACCGGAGCCGAACAAGACCGTTCGACGTCGTGACGAGCGAGCCGCCCACAAGGCAGCCAGTCGGAGCCAAGACCGAAGCCTGGCTGTTGCGCACGCCGTACTCTTCGCCGTCGCGCACGGCCGACTCCCACGCCTGCTGACCGGCGG
>JANNFQ010000267.1:0-5196 GCA_031380045.1 Acidimicrobiaceae bacterium | reverse complement strand
ATGAGGTTGGTGAGCACGAACTTGGCGTCGTTGGTGGTGTCGTACACGTTCGGCAGCAGCGGGAACGAAACCGTCCACACGTACCACGACGAGTTGGCGCAGTTCGTCACCGGGTTGAGGCACTCGGGCCACTGCTCGGCGCCGAGGATGATGGTGCCATCGCCATCGGTGTCTTCCCACTGGCTGAAGTCGTTGAACGCACGGTAGTTGTTCAACTGACCCTCGACGCCACCGACCTTGTCGCTGCGGTATGCCGCCGACTTCGGGAACTGGAACAGCGGAATGAGGATGCTGTCCTTGTCCATCTCGGTGATGGCTGCCTTGATCAGTTCGGCACGGGCCGCCTCGTCGACTTCGGCGTCCGAGTCGTGCAATGCCTTGGTGGCGACCTCGTTGTTCCAGTTCTGGTAGTTCTGGCCGATGAAGCCGTTCTCTTCGGTGGGGATCTGGTCGCCAGCGAATGCGGGCACGAGGTACTGCGGGTCCGGCGGTGCGGTGCTGATGTACATGGCCAGGTCGTAGTCGGCCGCTGGCAGACGCTCTTGGAAGACACACGCCGCGTCGCAGTTGTCGGGGGTGACCTTGAAGCCGGCCTCGGCCAGCAACGGGATCAGGTATGCCTGGGTGTTCTCACGACGGGTGTTGCCGGCGTTGATCATCCACTTGACATCGGGCGTCACGCCGTCCTTGGCCCAGAAGCCTTCGCCGTCCTTCGCATAACCGGCGTCGGTCAGAATGGTGTCGGCAGCAGCCTGGTCGTACTTGTCACCGAAGATGCCCTCGGGGCAGAAGTCGCCGGGCACGATCGGACCACAGGTCAGCAACTCGCGGCCTGGGGCGATGGGCTCGTAGATCTGCTGGTACAGGGCGCCAAGGTCGATCGACTTGTAGAAGGCCTCGCGGAACGCCGGATCGGCGAACGGACGACCCTCGTCCTCGGCGCCGAGGTTCATGTACATGGCCTCGTAGTCGCCGCCGAACTCGAGCTTGACGGCCACGTTCGGGTCGGCCAGCTCGTCGGCGATACCTGCATAGAACTGCGGGTAGATGAAGTCGATCTCGCCGGCCTTCAGGGCCTGGATCTCGGTATCGGGACGGGGCACCATGACGAACTCGTCAACGGTGGGCTTATTGTCACCCCAATAGTTGGGGTTCGGGACGAACTTCGACTGCTCGGTGCTCCACGAATCGAGGATCCACTCACGGCCCGAGAAGGGCAGATCGGTGGTGAACTCTTCGCTGATGTCGTTGCAGTCCGCAACCGCGGCCTTCTTGATGATGCCGGGCGATGCGCCGAACAAGCCCTTGTACGGGGCGTAGACGGTGGAGAACGAAGCGATGACTTCCTTGTCCGACGCGCCTGCCTCGACCGAGACGATCTGGTCGTAACCCGATGTGACGATGGAGCCGGGGGTGTTCAGGGCCGCCTGCCACGTGCACTGGAAGTCTGCGGCCGTGATCGGCGAACCGTCTTCCCACACAGCATCCGGGCTGATCTCGTAGGTGATCGTCATGGCGACGTCTGCTGATGGGGCCGTGGATTCTCCGGTGGTCCCAGCAGTGGTATCGGCCGTGGTGTCCGCCGGAGCCGATGACTCGGTGGGGGCGTCGGTCTCGACGGTGCTTTCGTCGGGAGCTGCAGTGGTCGTTGAGTTGTCGTCAGAACCGCAAGCTGCGGCTATGAACGCGATACTCACGACAAGTGCAGCAAGCTTCGCGCTGCGCCTCGTGGTGCTCACGTGGTTGTCCTCCTGATGGTGGTTTCTGGAGGGAGGTTGTCTTGCGACCAAAGGAACCGCCCGGAAGGCCGGCGTTCGACTGTGCTCGTTCCCTCACGCCGTCCTCCCCGATCGACGTGAGCACGGCCAAGTTACCACCTGGCATTACCCGGCGGTAGCAGCATCGTTTCAGATTGACAAAAAATCGGTGCGGTTGTTCCAGAGACGAGTTCCCGATAGAAGCCACGTGCCGGCACACCGCCAGATGACGCAGCCGGTCAGACGCCCAACTTGGCGATGCGTGCGAACTCGTCGGGATCCAGGCTGGCACCGCCGACCAGTGCGCCATCGACATCGGGCCCAGCCATCAGTTCGGCGATGGTGCCGGCCTTGACCGACCCGCCGTACTGAATGCGGATCGAGCTGGACGCCACCTGGCCGTGCAACGAGGCCACCGTGCGACGGATGGACGCACACACCTGCTGCGCGTCGTCGGCCGTGGCAGTTCGGCCGGTGCCGATGGCCCAGATGGGCTCGTAGGCAACGACCATTGACGCGACCTGCTGCGCATTGCGCCCAGCCAGCCCCGCCTGCACCTGACCGATGACCTTGCTGTCGGTCTGGCCGGCCTCGCGTTCGTCCAACGTCTCGCCGACGCACATGATGGGTGTCATGCCGTGCTGCTGGATGGCGGCGACCTTCTTGGCAACCATGTCGTCGGTCTCGCCGAACAGCTCGCGCCGCTCGCTGTGCCCGCAGATGACGTAGCGCACGTTCAGCTTGGCAAGAAAGATGGGCGAGACCTCGCCGGTGTAGGCACCCTTGTCTTCCCAGTGGCAGTGCTGGGCGCCCAGCGAGAAGTACAACTTGTCGCCGTCGATCACCGTCTGCACACTGCGGATGTCGGTGAACGGCGGATGGATGCTGACCTCGACGTGCTCCAGTTCGTCCTTGCCCAACAGGTACCCGAGCTTCTGGACGCTCTGAATCGCTTCGAAGTGATTGTTGTTCATCTTCCAGTTGCCGGAGATGAGCGGCCGGCGCGGCAGCGGAGTGTCAGTCATGTGCGTTCGGTGCCTTTCGCAACGCTTCGAGACCGGGCAGGTCGCCCAGCTCGAGCAACTCCAACGACGCTCCCCCACCCGTCGAGACGTGATCGACCTCGTCGTCCAGACGGAACTGCGCCAGCGCGGCCGCCGAGTCGCCACCGCCCACCACGGTGAACGCCTTGGTGTCGGCCATGGCCTGTGCGACCGTGCGCGTGCCTGCAGCGAACCGCTCGTCTTCGAACATGCCCATCGGTCCGTTCCAGAACACGGTGCGTGCGTCCATGATGATGTCGCTGAACGCAGCTGCCGAGCCGGGGCCGATGTCGAAACCCTTGGCACCATCTGGCAGGCGAACGCCGAAGGTCGCGAAGTTGCCGCCGGCGTCAACACCGACGATGTCCTCGGGCAGATGGATGGTCTTGCCATTGGTCTTCGACATCTCGAGCAGACGACGACAGGTGTCGACCTGGTCGGGCTCGAACAATGAATCGCCGATGGGATTGCCCTGAGCTGCCAGGAAGGTGAAGCACATCGCGCCACCGATGACCAAGGAATCGACGACGCCCAGCAGCGCCTCGACGACACCCAGCTTGTCGGAGATCTTCGACCCACCGAGCACTGCGACGAATGGATGCTTGGGTTGCTGGCGCAGGCCCAACAGCACCTCGACTTCCTTCTGCAGCAACAGACCCATGGCCGAAGGCAGGGTGAGCGGCGGGCCGACGATGGATGCGTGCGCACGGTGACACGCGCCAAACGCGTCGTCGACGTACGCGTCGATGCCGTTGATCAACGATGCGACGAACGCGGGATCGTTGGCCTCTTCGCCCGCATCGAAGCGCAGGTTCTCGAGTAACTCGACGCCCGGCGCCAGCTCGGCCAGCCGAGCCCTGACCGGTGCCATCGAGTACTTCGGATTCGGCGCGCCCTTGGGTCGGCCGAGGTGCGACGCGGTGACCACGACGGCGCCGCGCGACATCAGCCACTGGATGGTGGGCAACGCCGCACGGATGCGAAAGTCGTCGGTGATGGTGCCACCGTCCATCGGTACGTTGAAGTCGGTGCGGACCAACACTCGCTTGCCCGCCACCGGGCCCAGATCGTCCAAAGTGGGGATGCGGTCAGCCATGTGGACTGCAGCCCCCGGTCACTTCTTCTTGCGCTTCGCGACCTTGGCGCCGGCGTACAGCGTGGTGTCGACCAGACGGTTCGAGTAGCCCCATTCGTTGTCGTACCACGCCAGCACCTTGACCATCTTGCCCAGGCTCATGGTGAGGCCGGCATCGAAGATGCTGCTGTGCGGGTCGCCCTGGATGTCGCTGGACACGATGGGATCTTCGGTGTAGCGCAAGATGCCCTTCAGCGGGCCCGACGCGGCAGCCTTCTTGAACACTGCGTTGATCTGCGCGACCGTGGCCGCAGTCTTCAGATTGGCGGTGAAGTCGACGATGGACCCGGTGGGTACCGGCACTCGCAGCGAGGTGCCGTCCAGCTTGCCTTTCATGGACGTGAGCACCAGCGACGTGGCGCGGGCGGCGCCGGTGCCGGTGGGCACGATGTTGATGGCGGCACCACGAGCGCGGCGCAGGTCCTTGTGCGGACCATCGACCAACTGCTGGTCGCCGGTGTAGGCATGCACGGTTTGCATGAGGCCCTGCTCGATACCGAAGGCGTCGTCGAGCACCTTCACCACGGGGACGAAGCAGTTGGTGGTGCAGCTGGCATTGCTGATGACCTTCTGCGTCGCGAAGTCGAAGTCTTTGTGGTTCACGCCGTACACGAAGGTTCCGTCGGCGCCGTCGCACGGAGACGACACGATGACCAACGGTGCCCCGCCCTGGAGGTGATACGCAGCGGTGGCACGGGTCGTGAAGATGCCGGTGGACTCGATGACGACATCGACACCAAGTTCACCCCACGGAAGATCCTTCGGATCGCGCACGGACAGCACCTGCAGCTCGTCGCCATCGACCGAGATGCCACCCTTGGTGGGCTTGATGGTCTGCGGCAGCGTGCCCAGCACCGAGTCGTACTTCAACAGATGCGCCATGGTCTGCAGCGAACCGAGGTCGTTGACCGCGACGATGTCGATGTCTACCCCTCGCAGCTTGGCAGCGCGGAAGAAGTTGCGGCCGATGCGGCCAAAGCCGTTGATGCCTACACGAACCGTCATGTCGACTCGTTCCTTTCGATCGTGGCCGTTCGCTGGTGCTCGGAAGGCCATTGTCGACACTACCGAACCCACCCTGTCGATCGCGAACGTCGCGACTAAAACCACGGACGCTCGACTGTCCAGAGGATGATCGATTTGCAAAGAACCAGAAAATTTCAAATATCTTTGGCTAGGGCTTGACGGCGCGCAAAAACAAAGGTCCTGACCCTGGCTCCCGGGCGGACATCTCAATCTCGGTCAGGCTGGCATCCAGGAC
>JANNFQ010000258.1:0-11455 GCA_031380045.1 Acidimicrobiaceae bacterium | reverse complement strand
GCCGCCGGCACGCCTGGTACGTGGCGCAAGCTGGCTGGGCCTGCCAGCGCGGGAGCATTTCACGCCATCGCGCCCTTGCGCGTGTACGACTCGCGGCTGCCGTTGCAACCCGCCAATGGCAAGTTGGCCAGCCTGCAGAACCGGGTCATCAGCATCGCCGATGCTCGCGATCAGACGACCGGTGAGGTCAGCATCGCGAACGTTGTTCCTGCGGGCGCTACTGCCATTGTCTGCAACCTGACGGTGACCGACACGACAGGGCCGTTCGGCGGCTTCCTCTCGTTGGTGCCCGGCGACGCAACCTTGCCCAGCGGGTCGTCGATCAACTGGTTCGGCATCAACCAGAACATCGCCAACGGCATCACTGTGAAGGTCGATGCGACCCGCCAGGTGAAGGTGTTCGCCGGCGGCGGCGGCAGTCCTACCACGCACTTCATCATCGATGTCAACGGTTACTTCCGCTGACGGGGTGCCCCACGCAATCGGGCGGGCCAGACTGTGGCGATGTTCGGACGACTCGGTTGGTGGCGACACGCAGTGGTGGTCGTGTCGGTGGCGGCCTGCGGGCTGCTGACAGCGCTGGGCATCATCGGGGGTGGCGGCGAACGCTTCGACGCCAAGCAGATCGTCGTGGAACCGGTCGGTGAGAACGGTGTGCAGATCACCGAGATCGTCGACATCGATTTCGCCAGCAAGCACAAGCACGGGTACGAGCGAAACGTCGACAACGACTTCGGCGTGCCGATCAACGTCTCGGCCTCGTCGGTCGACGCGCCCGACGACGTCTCGGTGGATCAGGTCGGGGGTAGAACCCAGATTCGCATCGGCCGCTCTGACACCACCATCTCTGGGCAGCACCGTTACGTGCTGCGCTACACGCTGCCCGACGCGCAACTGTTCACCGGGCAGTTGGCACTGGACAACATCGGCAACGAGGAAAAGGTCCAGACCGATCGATTCGAGGTGATCGTGGTTGGGCTGCAACTCGATCGACCACTGTGCAACGTGGGCTCCCGCGGCTCGTCGGGGGGCTGCACGTTGGCGCAGGACGGCGATGTGTACCGCGCCGTCATCGCTCCGCTCGCAAAGGGCGATGGCGTGACGATCGGTGGCACCATCGTCGGTCGCATCGCCCCAGCCGATGTCGCCGTCAATCCACTGCCGGCGAGGCGCAATCGGGCGACCGTGCCGTTGACAGTGGGCATCATGTCGATCGGCGCCACGGGCGCAGCTGCGGTCTACGGGTCATCGCGGCGACGCGGACGCAACGAGGTGTTCGGCGGCGGGGGAGCGGCCGATGCAGCGTTCGGAGCCTTGCCGCGACCGGGTTCGCCGGTGCCGACGGCGATGTCGACCACGTTGGTGGCCGACGATCGGCTGGCGTCCTTGGCCACCATCGAGTTCGTGCCGCCACCGGGCATTGCGCCATGGCAGGGAGCGGTGGTGTTGAACGAGCGCATGGGCAACGACGTGGTCGCAGCATGGTTCAGTGGGCAGGCCGCGGCCGACATCATCGAACTCGAGCAGACCGACAAGAAGTTGGTCGTTCGGCCCGGCACGAAACGGGCATCTGCCGACGCCGCCACCGCTGCCATCATCGACACCATGTTGGACGGACGTGACGAGATCACGCTGGGGTCCTACGACAAGCACTTCGCGTCAGCGTGGAACCAGGTGGCCGCCCTGCAGCGCACCACCATTGCCGAGTCGGGATGGTGGAAACGTCTGCCACCCAGTTCGTCATCGGGTTCGGGAGGCAGCCTGATCATCGTGCTCGTGATCGGGCTGGTCGTGTTCGGCGGGGGATCGTTGCTCACTGCTGCCGCCGGTCTGTTGCACTCGGTGCCGCTGGCGCTGCTGTTCGGCCTGGTCGTTCCGTGCGTGGTTGCCTCGGCCGTGTACCACACCATGTTGCCGGCGCGAAGTGGCACGGGTTCGGCCATGGCGTTGCGCACCGAATCGTTCCGACGGTTCCTCGCAGCCAGCGAAGGCAAGCACGTCGAATGGGCATGGAATCAGGGTCTGCTGCGCGAGTACAGCGCGTGGGCCGTGTCGTTGGGTGCCGCCGACGCATGGGGCAAGGCGCTGGCTGCCAGCAACATTCCGCCCGCTGCCATGTCGACGAACAGTCCGATGCTGGTCTACGCGATGGCATCGTCGATGAACAGCAGCCACACGGCACCATCCACTTCGGGGTCGGGTGGCTCGGGCTTCTCCGGCGGGTTCTCCGGCGGCAGCGTTGGGGGTGGCGGTGGTGGGGGCAGCTCTGGTTCATGGTGAACCCGGGGCCGCCGCCCGTCCGGTACCGCCGCTGCTTGAATCTTCGACCCGTGTGCGATCAGATGGGTCGATGACCGACCTCGCCGATCTGACCGGACCGACCACCGAATTGCTGCAGGCGCTGATCCGCAACGAATGCGTCAACGACGGCACACCGGAATCCGGCAACGAGGTGCACAACGCGGATCTGCTCGAGAGCTATCTCTCGGGGGCTGGGGTGACCATGGAACGGTTCGAATGCATTCCCGGGCGCGCCTCGATGGTGGCACGCATCGAGGGGTCCGATCCGACGGCGCCGACGCTGTGCCTGATGGGTCACACCGATGTGGTGCCGGTGAACCCGGCAGGATGGTCACGCGACCCCTTCGGCGGCGAACTGATCGACGGCGAAGTGTGGGGTCGAGGCGCCATCGACATGTTGAACATCACCGCCTCGATGGCCGTGGCGTTCCGGCAGCTGGCGGTGCACGGATGGCGTCCGAAGGGCACGTTGATCTACTTCGGCGTTGCCGACGAAGAGGCCGGCGGCAAGTGGGGCGCCGAGTGGATGTGCGACAACCATTGGGACGCGATCCGCAGTGACTACGTGCTGACCGAGCTGGGAGGCTGGTCGTCGGTGGGCGGTGACAACGTCCGGCGGGTGGTCGTGAACACCGGCGAGAAGGGCATCGCCTGGCGCCGGCTGCGGGTGACCGGCACGCCGTCGCACGGCTCGATGCCGTTCGGCGCCGACAATGCGTTGGTGAAGGCGGCCGAGGTCGTTCGTCGCTTGGCGCAGTACCGGCCGGGGGCCTACATCGGTGAGGCATGGCGAGCACGTGTCGCCGGGCTGCCCGTCAGTGACGATCTGAAGGCTGCGCTGATCGATCCGGCGCGCATCTGGTCGGCCATCGAAACCTTGCCGCCCCCACTGGCCCGAACCTGTCACGCCGGCACGCACACGACGTTCTCGCCGAACGTCGTCCATGGCGGCCAGAAGACCAACATGATCCCCGACGCCGTCGACATCGAGGTCGACATCCGCACCGTGCCCGGCACGACCCAGGCCGATGTCGACGCGCATCTGCACGAGGCGCTCGGCGAACTGGCGCATCACGTGCAGATCACACCGCTGCAGCAGTTCGACGCGACCGAGTCGCCGCGTGGCAACGATCTGTGGGATGCCGTGTCGAACGCCACCCAGGTGGCGTATCCGGGCGCCGAACTGAGCCCCGGACTGATCGTGGGTGGGACCGACGCTCGCTTCTTCCGCGCCAAGGGTGCTGTGGCGTACGGCACCGGTCTGTTCTCGCCCGAGGTCACGTTCGAGTCGTTCGGCACTCGATTCCACGGCAACGACGAGCGCATCGACACCGCGTCGTTGGGGCTGGCCGCAGACTTCTGGATGCACATCGCCCGCGAGATCTGCGGCTGACAGGCGCTACTTCTTCGCAGCCTTCTTGGCCTGCTTCTGGGGCTTGGCAGCTCGTTCGCCGAGCACTGTCTCGCACAGCATGGTCAAGGTGCACTCGATGCGATCGAGGCGTTCGATCAGCGACCCCGAGGAGCCGGCCAGTGCCTGATCTGTAGCCACTGGGTGGGCGGCGCGCAGCGCGGCGTGACATGCGCGCAGGCGGCGACCGGTGTCTCGTTCTTCGGCCACGTACCGGCCCATCAGCTCACCGGTCTGGATGTCCATCGTGGTGTCGTCGAAGAAGCGAGCGAAGACGTCAGGTCCGTTGCCCGGATCGGTGGCGAAGCCCAATCGTTCGAACTTCTCGCAGTCGGTCAGCGTGGTCGAACAAGCGATCTGGACGCGATCCTTCAGACCTCCGTCCGGGCGATCTCGCACGCTGTAGCCCAACTCGTCGATGCGTTTCGCAAAGGCGCGCGCATGCTCGCCCTCTCGCAATGCAACGGTCTGCAGTACGCATCGGACATCGTCGTTGGTCGTGGCGGCAGCCCATGTCTGGAACAGCTGCTCGCCGCCCAGTTCGCCGACGGCAATTGCATTCAACAGACCCAGGTACGACGGCTTCTCGCTCATCAGTGGACCCCTTTCGTTGGATGAAACGGTATCGAAGCCCCCGTGAGCGATCGTCAGTGGACTGATCGGCCCTGTGTCTGGACGAGCCACCCGACGGTGACCACCTGATCGGCCGACAGCCGTGTGGTGGGGCCGATCAGCCGATCGATCTCTGCGTCACGATCATCCGTCAGGCACAGCCGCTGGCGCAGGTTCGCGACCAACTCGGGCCGTGTCATCGGCGCTGACCGCTGGGGACGTGTCCAACGATGCACCGTCGGTTCGTGGCCGAGGTGACGCACGACATCGACGAAGGTGGCGGCAGTCGGTTCGGTTGGGCGGTCGAGATCCCAGAAGTGTCGCCACAACGGCGCAAGTGACGACTGCGGGTGCGTCGCTGTCAACTCCACGATCGCTGCCGTCTCTGCACATGCATGCAGCGCGCTGACGAAGGGGCCGATCTCGACCACGTTGTACGCGACGTGATGGCAGACCACGACGTCGGCGGATGGTGTCTGTTCGGCGACGTCGGGCCACGTACCCAGCACGGTCGCGACATCGACCGACTGCGCAGCCGCGGCGTCGCGGAACTGATCCAGCATCGCCTGGTGGTGATCGACGCCGATCACCAACCGAGCAGCGCCGGCCAGGGGCAAGCTGGACCTGCCGCCGCCGCACCCGATGTCCAGCACCGAACCGATGCCGTCCGGCAGCCGACCCAGCGCTTCGCGCGCCATCGCCATGGACGGCGTGTCGGTGGGATCGTCGGCACCCGAGCGGAACATCGCAGGGGCGTGCACCCATGGGCTGACCGGTGCACGATTCAGGATGTGCTGCGGAATGCCCCACCCCTGCGCAGCCTCACGCCAACGCTGCAGTGGGTCGGGTGTTGGGTTCAACGTCAGCTCCAGATGGTGACGTAGACGGGCGGTTTGAATCGTTGCGACGGCACGCCGCCGTCACCGCTGTGCATCGCGTGCATGGCCTCGGGTGTCGAGAGGAACCGCTGCAACTTGCCGACCAGCGGGCGTCGCCGTTCGCCGCTGAGGGCGCTGACGTGCCACAGCCGATCCAGCGGGAACTCGGCGACCGACAGCTTCACCAAGTGGGTGTTGGCGGCATCGCGTTGCAGCAGGTGCTCGACCACCGGGGCGATGCCCGCGCCTTCGGCCGCGGCCGTGCACGCCGCCGATTGGTTGGGGAACACGCGGATGCGTTCGGGCGCGACGGCAATGCGATGCAACACCTGGCCGACGGGCGAGGCCGGGTCGTTGCCTTCGGGATCGACCAACCACACCTCGTCGCGGAGCTGTTTGACGGCGACGCCGACTGCGCCGGCAAACCGATGCCGGCGCCCTGTGACCAGGGCGACGCGGTACCGCATCATCGGCTCACTGGTCAGTCCATCTCGCTGACCGCTGGGCAGCTGGGGCCCCAGGGCCACGTCGGCCAGTCGCTCGTGCAGCAACGCGGCGATCTCGTCGGTCGACGCGATGCCCAAGGTGACTTCGACGTTGCCCGCTCTGGTCGTGAACGCCTGCAGCAGAGCGGGCGCCACCGAATGTCCGATGGTGCTGGTTGCCACCACTCGCAGCAGTTCGGGTGCGCCTTGCGACTGCCGAACCGCCTCCTCGGCCTCGGTGGCCAGATGCACCATCTGCGAGGCGATGCCCACCACTCGCTGGCCCGCACTGGTCAACTCCATACCGGTTGGGGATCGTGTCAGCAACTGGTCGCCCAAGCTCTGGCGAAGTGCAGTCAGGGCTTGCGAAACAGCAGGTTCGCTGACGCCCAGCGCCGTGGCCGCGCCCTTCACCGAGCCCAGCCTGGCCACCAGAACGAAAACCTTGAGCTGCGTCAGCGTCACGCGGCGCACTGTAGGCCACCCTGACCTGGGCATGTCGGTGCGCGATAACGCTTCGCTTAGGGAGCCGTTGACCGGCGGTGCGATCGGGCGCACGATCGGCCCCGAGACGTGGCGGGGGCTGCGTCGTCGCCACGTCGAGGGGGATCATGCAGACGCCACCACCGTTCGAGTACGAACGGGCCACCACCGTCGAGCACGCATTGCAGCTGCTGGAACGTCTGGGGCCCGAAGCCCGGCTGATCGCCGGGGGGCACAGCCTGCTGCCGATGATGAAGTTGCGACTGGCCCGACCTGAACACCTGGTCGACATCAACGACCTGGTCGGCGAGTTGGGCTACGTGAAGATCGAGGGCGACGAGCTGTGCATCGGCGCGATGTGCCGCCACGCCGACCTGTTGTCGTCGGCCGTCGCCGGTGAGCACTTCCGCATTCTCCACGACGCCGAACGGGTGATCGCCGATCCGGTGGTGCGCAACCGTGGCACCATCGGTGGATCGCTGGGGCAGGCCGATCCGTCGGAAGACCTGTCGGCTGCTTTCTCGGCGGCCCACGCCATGGTCGTGGTGACATCGTCGTCGGGTGCGCGCCGTGTGCCTGCCCGCGAGTTCTCGACGGGGCCTTACGAGACCGTGGTGGGCCCAGCCGAGATGATCACCGAGGTGCGGCTGGCGATCAGACCCGGCTCTGGCAGTGCCTATCAGAAGGTCGAGCGTCGCGCCGGCGACTGGGCGGTGGCGGCAGCTGGTGCGTGCGTGTGGTTGACCGGAGATGTGGTGACCGATGTCGGCATCGGCCTGACGGCCGTGGGCGCCGAGCATCACTGCTCGCCGGCTGCCGAGGCTGTGCTGCGCGGCAACACGTTGTCGGATGCGCTGATCGATCAGGCCGGCGCGGCTGCTGCCGCGAACTGCTCGCCCAGCGCCGACCAGCGCGGTCCCGAGGACTACAAGCGCCATCTGGCGGGGGAACTGACGAAGCGAGCGCTGCGCAAGGCCATTGCCCGCAGCAGGGGATTGGAGGCCTGACATGCAGATCAACATCACCGTCAACGGCGAGGATCGCCGAGCCGATGTGGAACCACGTCACCTGCTGGTGCACGTGCTGCGTGACGAGCTGAACCTGACCGGCACGCACTGGGGCTGCGACACCTCGAACTGCGGGACGTGCGTGGTATGGATGGATGGCGAACCGGTGAAGAGCTGCACGGTCCTGGGGGTCATGGCCGATGGTCGATCGGTCGACACGGTCGAGGGCATGGAGAAGAACGGAGTGCTGGATCCGGTACAACAGGGCTTCATGCAGATGCACGGCCTGCAGTGCGGGTTCTGCACGCCCGGGATGATGCTGGTGGCACGATGGCTGTTGGACCGTGACCCGCATCCCGACGAGGCCACCATCCGCGAGGCCATCTCTGGCCAGGTCTGCCGGTGCACCGGCTACGACAACATCGTCAAGTCGATCCTGTGGGCTGCGGAACATCCGGCCGCCGACACGGCCGACGCACTGAATGGAGCCTCGGCATGACCGTCACAGAAGTCCCTACCAGCGCCGGCGGCAACCCGATCGGGTTCGGCCGAATGCTGCGCAAGGAAGATGTGCGCTTCGTGCGCGGCAAGGGCAACTACGTGGACGACGTGAAGTTGCCCGGCATGTTGTTCGGCGCGTTCCTGCGCAGCCCGTACGCCCATGCCCGCATCATGTCGATCGATACCAGTGCGGCCGAGGCTCATCCCAAGGTTCGTGCCGTCATCACCGGTGCAACTCTGGAGTCACTGGGTCTGGCGTGGATGCCCACGATGTCGTACGACACCCAGGCGGTGATGGCCACCGACAAGGTGCGCTTCCAAGGTCAAGAGGTTGCGTTCGTCGTTGCCGAGGACAAGTACTCGGCCCGCGACGCGATCGAGCTGATCACGGTGGAGTACGAGCCGCTGACCCCTGTGATGGATGCGAAGCATTCGCTCGACAAGGATGCGCCCGTCATCCGTACCGACAAGGAAGGCAAGACCGACAACCACATCTTCGACTGGGAGGCTGGCGACAGCGCCAAGACTGACGCGGCCTTTGCCGGCGCCGATGTGGTCGTGACGCAGGACATGCTGTACCCGCGCTCGCATCCGGCGCCGATGGAGACATGCGGTTCGGTCGCCGACATGAACCCGGTGACGGGCAAGCTGACCTTGTGGTGCAACACCCAGGCGCCACACGCACACCGCACCGTGTACGCGATGGTCGCCGGTCTGCCCGAACAGAAGATCCAGGTGATCGCCCCCGACATCGGTGGCGGCTTCGGCAACAAGGTGCCGATCTATCCGGGTTACGTGCTGTCGATCGTCGGCTCGATCGTGACCGGCAAGCCGGTGAAGTGGATGGAGGATCGGTCCGAGAACCTGATGTCAACCGGCTTCGCCCGCGACTACCACATGCACGGCGAGATCGCCGCAAAACGCGACGGCACCATCGTGGGCCTGCGCGTCGATGTGCTGGCCGATCATGGCGCGTTCAACGCGACCGCACAGCCGACCAACTATCCAGCAGGTTTCTTTCACATCTTCACGGGCAGCTACGACTACGGCGCGGCGCACTGCAAGGTGACCGGCGTGTACTCCAACAAGGCGCCGGGCGGCGTCGCGAACGCATGCTCGTTCCGCATCACCGAGGCCGTGTACCTGGTCGAGCGAATCGTCGATTGCCTGGCCGACGAGTTGGGCATGGATCCCGCCGAGTTGCGGATGAAGAACCTGCTGCGGCCCGAGCAGTTCCCGTTCACCACACCCACCGGATGGGAGTACGACTCGGGCGATTATCCACGCGCGTTGCAGTTGGCGCTGGACATGTCGGGCTACGCACAGTTGCGTGCCGAGCAGGCCGAGAAGCGTTCGCGGGGCGAGCTGATGGGCATCGGCATCAGCTTCTTCACCGAAGGCGTCGGCGCCGGGCCGCGCAAGCACATGGACATCCTGGGCCTGGGTATGGCCGATGGCGCGGAGCTGCGCGTGCATCCGACCGGCAAGGCACAGCTGCGGCTCTCGGTGCAGACGCAGGGGCAGGGCCACGAAACGACCTTCGCCCAGATCGTCGCCCACGAACTGGGCATTCCACCCGAGGACGTCGAGGTGATCCACGGCGACACCGACAACACGCCGTTCGGCCTGGGTACCTACGGCTCTCGTTCCACCCCGGTATCGGGTGCTGCTGCGTCGGTCGTCGCGCGCCGTGTTCGCGACCGCGCCCGGATCGTTGCCGCTGCCGCGCTGGAGTGTTCCGTCGACGATCTGGAATGGGAGCTGGGACGCTGGCAAGTGAAGGGCGACCCCGAACAGGGCAAGACCATCCAAGAGCTGGCGCTGCTGTCGCACTCCACGTTGGAACTGCCCGAGGGCGTCGAGGGCCACCTGGATGCGTCGGCCGTGTACAACCCACCCAACCTGACGTACCCCTTCGGCGCGTACATCTGCGTCGTCGACGTGGATGCAGGAACCGGTGAAGTCAAGGTTCGTCGCTTCATCGCCGTGGACGACTGCGGGCCAAGGATCAACCCGATGATCGTGGAAGGTCAGGTGCACGGAGGTCTGGTCGATGGCATTGGCATGGCACTGATGCAGGTCATTGCGTTCGACGACGACGGCAACTGTCTGGGCGGTTCGTTCATGGACTATCTGCTGCCGACATCCATGGAGGTACCGACCTTCGAGTTGGGCGAAACGGTGACGCCGTCGCCGCATCATCCACTCGGGTGCAAGGGTGTTGGTGAATCGGCGACGGTCGGGTCGCCGGCCGCTGTCGTCAACGCCGTGATCGACGCGTTGAAGCCCTATGGCGTTCGTCATGCCGACATGCCGTTGACACCGGCGCAGGTCTGGCGAGCCATCGCCGGCCGGCCGATGCGAACCGATATGGCATTGGAGTGACAGCGTGAAAGCGGATGCGTCCCGATGAGCCGTCCCGAGATCGCAGCCCGCGCCGCGGAACTGCGCGCGCAGCGGGCTGCCTTCGTCCATGCCCGCGTGGTGCTGGCCGAACGACCCACCAGCGCGAAGCCCGGCGACGAAGCCATCGTGCATCCCGATGGCACGATCGAGGGCTTCGTGGGCGGCGACTGCGCCGAGTCGACCGTTCGTGCCCAGGCCTTGGCGTTGCTGGATTCCGGTGAGTCGCGGTTGCTGCGGATCACGCCGACGCCCGAGTCGTCGGCAGCATCCACGCAGAGTTCCGATCCGGCCGACCAGAGCCGCGTCGTCGTCCACAATCCGTGTCTGTCGGGCGGCACGCTCGAGATCTTCCTGGCGCCCGAGGTGCCGGTTCCCTGTGTGATCGTTGCGGGCGACGCACCCGTGGCCAAGGCGTTGATCGCACTCGGTGCTCCGCTGGGGTACGACATCCGCCCGATGGCCGAAGGCATCCCCGCCGATGCAGCGGCAGTGGTGGTCGCCTCGCACGGCCGTGACGAACAGACCGTGTTGGTGCAGGCGCTGCGGGCGGGTGTGCCGTACGTGGGTCTGGTCGCCAGCCGGAAGCGAGGCGAGGCCGTGGTCGCATCGCTGGACATGTGCGCCTCGATGTCGTCGAGGGTGGTCACGCCGGCGGGGCTGGACATCGGGGCGCGTACCCCGGAAGAGATCGCCTTGTCGATCCTGGCCGAGATCGTTGCGCGTCGTCCCCAGCCCAGCGGGCGCCCGATCGTCGGATCAGAAGCGAGCAGCGTGGCGGCCGTCGATCCGGTGTGCGGCATGTCGGTCGCAACCGTCGAGACCTCGTTGCACCTGGACCACGACGACACCCGGTACTGGTTCTGCGGCAGTGGATGCCTGCGGGCGTTCGCCGCCGCACCGGCCGACTACCTGACCACGTGAGCGATCTCGCCCAACTGCTGCCGACCGTCGAGGACCTCCGCCGACAATTGGACGAACATCACTACCTGACCGATCTGGGCCTGGCAACGGCCATGTTCTGTGCTGCCCGGTTGCCGCAACCGTTGCTGCTGGAGGGAGAGGCGGGCGTGGGTAAGACCGAGGCAGCGAAGGCATTGGCCGCAGTGTTGGACACGCCGCTGGTGCGGCTGCAGTGTTACGAGGGCATCGATGCCGGTGAGGCGCTGTACGAGTGGAACTATCCGCGCCAACTGTTGGGCATCCGCCTGGCCGAGCAGCGCGGCCACGGGGTGGACGCAGACGAACTGTTCACCGACGAGTACCTGTTGGACCGTCCGTTGCTGCGCGCCATTCGCCACGCCGGACCGCGCCCGGTGGTACTGCTGGTGGACGAGATCGACCGGGCCGATGACGAGTTCGAAGCATTCCTGT
>JANNFQ010000185.1:0-6463 GCA_031380045.1 Acidimicrobiaceae bacterium | reverse complement strand
GCTTGCCGAGCGGTGGTCTCGACGCCGAACCGTTCGACCTCTTCACCGACGATGACGCGCACATGCTCGGCCTCGTGGTTGCGTAGCTCGATGCCCTTGGCCGCCCAGTCGCGCAGGTCATCGAGATCGAGCAACGTGACGCCGGGCAGATGGGCGACCGCACTGTCGACGTTGCGTGGCACAGCGATGTCGACGATGAGCAGTGGCCGGTCGGCACCCAAGCCGGCGCGGGCCGCGGCGACCAGTTCGGCATCGACCACGATGGTGCCGGCGCGGCTGCAGGTCAACAGCACATCGGCAACCGCCAGCGCTGCGGGCAGCTCGCCGTACGGCTTGACCGCACCGCCGACACGCGCGGCCAGCACCAGGGCCCGCTCGTGCGTGCGGTTGGTGACGGTGATGTTGGTGGCTCCGGCACCGACCAGTGCAACGGCCACGCCCTCGCCCATCTCGCCAGCGCCCACGACCAACACGCTCTTGCCGGCGATGGCGCCCAGACGCTCGTTGGCCATGTCGACCGCAGCACTGCTGACCGACGCGGTGGAACGGCTGATGGCCGTTTCGGTACGGGCCCGCTTGCCGGTCTCGAGCGCGTGGCGGAACAACAGGTTCAGCGTGGCCTTGGCCCCGCCCTCGGCCTGCGCGGTCTCCCACGCGCCCCGCACCTGACCCAGGATCTCGGTCTCGCCGAGGACGGCCGAATCAAGTCCGGCGGCAACCTCGAACAGGTGGGCGACCGCAGCATCGTCGTGCTGGCTGTACAGATGCGGGTGCAACTCGTCGGGGTGCAGGCCGCCGAGCTCGCAGAAGAAGTCGCGGATGTCGGCGTACGCACCATGGAAGCGTTCGGCAACGGCGTACACCTCGGTGCGGTTGCACGTGCTGAGCACCACGGCTTCGCGCACGTTGATACGCGCGACCAGCCCGGCGATGGCCTTGGGCAGGTCGGTCGGCGCAACAGCGACGCGTTCCAGCAACGACAACGGGCCGCTTCGCTGATTCACACCGATGACCACGATGGACATACAGGTACGACCTTACGCGCTGGCGCTGCGTTGCGTGGCAGCGTTGCCGACGGCACGAATCGAGCCGCCCGAGCGACGCTGTTCGTGATAGCTGAGGATCTGCAGTTCGACGGCCAGGTCGACCTTGCGCACCTCGATGGATCGAGGCACCGACAGCACGACCGGTGCGAAGTTCAAGATGCTGGTGACGCCCGCAGCGACCAGCCGCTCGGCCGCATCCTGCGCCGAAACAGTGGGGGTGGCGATGACGCCGATGTTGACGCGCTTGGCCTGCACGATCTGCGACAGCTCGTCGATGTGGCGCACCCGTACACCGCCCAACACCGAGCCGACCTTGGCCGGATCGACATCGACGATGCCGGCCACCGGGAAACCGCGCTCTCCGAATCCGCCATATCCGGCCAGTGCCTGGCCCAGGTTGCCGGCACCGACGATGACCACAGGCCAGTCGTGGGTCAGACCCAGTTCGCGGCGAATCTGGTACACCAGGTACGCAACCTCGTAGCCGACACCACGTGTGCCGTAGCTGCCCAAGTAGCTGAGGTCCTTGCGTACCTTGGCAGCATTCACGCCGGCCAGTTCGGCCAACCGGTCGCTGGACACGCACTCGACTTCTTCCTCGGCCTGCTCGACCAGGATGCGCAGATACACGGGCAAACGAGCCACCGTCGCTTCCGGAATTCGACGACGCGGGCGTTCGGTGGGCATGACAGCGACAACGTTATGCATTCGTGCACACGTTCACAAAGCTCGCTCGGCGCGGCTCGGAAGGACTTCTGTCACGCCCCAGGTCAGAACGCCGGACCGACGGTGCGAGCGGTCTGCGAAACCCGTGCATGAAGGCGAAGCTGGGTGAACTGAAGCACCTTGGGACACAACCCGATCCGGTTCGGTGGCGGTACTGTCGGCGCCGATGAACGTCGCTCTTGCCGCCGCCGCCACGCTGGTGTCCACGGCGTTCGCGCTCAGCACGGTCGATCGATGGTTGCGCCGGCGGCGGCCGCACGAACTGGCATGGTCGATCTCGCTGGCGCTGTTCGCACTGGGCTCTGGCGCGCTGTGGTGGGCCGAGGCGCACCAGTGGAGCCTGAACAGCTTCCGCGTCTTCTACCTGGCCGGCGCGATCTTGAACGTGCCGTGGCTGGCGCTAGGCACGGTGTACCTGTTGGGCGGCCAGCGGGTGGGTCGTCGCGTACAGCAGGTTCTGGTACCGCTCACGTGGCTCAGCGTTGGCATCGTGTTGTTCGTACCCACGCGCCAGCCGGTCAGCGGGCCCGATCTGCCCACCGGCAAAGACGTGTTCGGTGTGGCCCCGCGCGTGCTGGCGGCGGTGGGCTCGGGGGTCTCGGCACTGGTCATCGTCGTCGGTGCGCTGTACAGCGCGTGGCGACTCGTTCGTCGTCGTCGCCGCGACCCCGATGTGAATGCCGGGGCCGACGCGACGGTCGCCCGCGCCGGCGGCGCACCGGGCCGATTGGCGTTGGGCAACGTGTTGATCGCGGTGGGCACATTGGTGCTGTCGGCCAGCGGCACCCTGGCCGGCAGGCTGGGCAAGGACCGCGCCTTCGCGGTCACGCTGCTGGTCGGGATCACGGTGCTGTTCGCCGGCTTTCTGGTGTCACCGTCCAGCCGACGCGTTTCCGTTCGCCACGCCGACTTCCAGAGCCTGCAGGGTCACACCAGCGATCGGCGCAGCAACTTGCCGCTGACGTTGCGCGGCAACTGATCGACGAACAGCACCTTCGACGGGCACTTGTAGCGCGCCAGGTGATCGCTGCACCAGTCGATCAACTGGTCCTCGTCGAGGTGAGCGCCGGCCTTCGGCACAACAAAGGCCTTCACAGCTTCGCCCTGATGCGGATGTGGCACACCGACCACCCCCACCTCCTGCACGCCGGGATGCATGGCCAACACTTCTTCGACCTCGTTGGGGAACACGTTGAAGCCACTGACGATGATCAGGTCCTTGGCGCGGTCGACCAGATACAGATAGCCCTCGTCGTCGACGGTGGCGATGTCGCCGGTGCGCAACCAGCCGTCCTTGGTCAGCACGCGCGCGGTCTGGTCGGGCTCGTTCAGATACCCCATGAACACGTTGGGACCCTTCACCCAGATCTCACCCGAGTCGCCCTGCAGTGCGTCGTCGCCGTTCTCGTCGACCAGTCGCACCTCGACGCCCTCCAACACCTTGCCCACCGAGCCGATCTTCACCGGCATGCCGGCAGAACTGGTGACAACGGGTGACGCCTCGGTCAGACCGTAGCCCTCGGCGATCTGCAGGCCGAACCGTTGCTGCAGGCGGCGCATGGCCTCTTCGGGCATCTTCGCTGCGCCCGTCAGTGCCAGACGCACGGTAGCGAAGCTGTCGGCCGGCGCATCGTCCATGTGACTGAACGCCAACCACAGCGGCGGGGCCCCCGGCACCACGGTGACCTTGCGCTCGCGGATGGTGTCCAGTGCCGTCGACGGATCGAAGCGCTGCACCAGCACCACGGTGGCACCACGGGCCAGCGTGAGACCCAGCACCACGTTCAGGCCGAAGATGTGGAACAGCGGCAACACGCCGTAGACGACATCGTCGGCGTCGATGCGTGCGCCTTCAGATCGGCCCTGATCGAGATTGGACTGCAGGTTGCCGTGACTCAGCATCGCGGCACGCGGCGATCCGGCGGTGCCGCTGGTGAAGATCAGCACGGCCAGCGTGTCGGACTGCACATCGACGATGTCGGCGGTGGGCCCCGTCAGCAGGTCGGCCAGGTGGAGGGCGCCCTCGATCGAGTCGCCCTCGGTCTCGATGACCGATTCCAGGGTGGGGACGTTGGCGCGATCGACACCGCGCCATGCGGCCGCCGACGACGGTTCGACCACCACGACCTTGGCGCCCACCGTGGCCACTTCGCGCTCGATCTCCAGCGACGGGCTGGTGGGGTTCAAGGGCACGGTCACCGCGCCCAGACCCAACGTGGCCAGATACGAGATCACGAAGTAGCGGCCGGTTCCGCACAGCAGCGCCACGCGATCGCCCGCGCCGACACCCAACCCGGTCAGACCGCCACGAACGTGGGCCACCTGATCGCGTAGCGACCCATAGGTCGTCTCTCGGCCACGACTGATCAGCGCCACCTTCTGCGCATCGTGGTCATCGATGATGTGTGCGAGATTCACAGGTCCCCTCTCGGACGCCCCTCAACCCCCGGGCACCCCAGGGCGGCGATGCTAACCGGCGTCGGCCTCGAGCGCCCCGAAGAAGCCCACGGCTCCGGCCAGCTTGCCATCATCGGCCACACGGATCACGTCCAGGCCGGCAACCGCAACTGCTCCGTTGGGCCCGACGAGCTCCCAGCCGTAGCGGGCGAAGCCGTGGTGCGCGTCCACCTTGGTGGTGCGGCGGAAGGTGTGTCCGGCGTAGTGCGTCAGCACCACGTCGGCCAGACCCGACAGTTCGGCGTGGCCGGTTCCTTCGAAGGGCGGATCGACGAGCTTGCCGTCGGCGGTCCAGGTCTGCGCAATCAGCGCTTGTCGAACCGCCACGTCGGGCTCGGCGTAGGCAGTCAGCCATACGTCGACCACGGATGCCAGGTCGGTCAGGTCGAGGTGGGTGGTGTTGGTGTTGGTGTCGGTGTTGGTGTTGGTGTTGGTCATGTCCGCCACGATGCGCCCCAGTTCGTGTGCATGACGATGACTCGTCACGTCATCGATGCGGCGATTCCATGACCTGTCAGGTCATCGCCGCTGAACGTGCGGCTCCGTACCATGAGCCCATGGCCCGCGCCTCGGTAGGAGAGCTCATCCGCGACTGGCGGTCGCGCCGGCGGCGCAGCCAGATGGACCTGGCCCTCGACGTCGGTGTGTCCACGCGCCACCTCAGCTTCGTCGAAACGGGTCGCTCGCGTCCCAGCCCCGAACTGGTGCTGGCGCTGGCTCACCATCTGGATGTGCCGCTGCGCGAGCGCAACACGCTGCTGCTGGCCGCCGGCTACGCGCCTCGGTTCTCGCAGACCCCCATCGACGATCCGTCCATGCAGCGGGTGCGGGCGGGCATACAGCGAATGCTCGATGCCCACGATCCGTACCCGGGCGTCGTCATCGATCGCCAATGGAACGTGGTGCTGTCGAACCGGGCGGCTGCGGCGCTGACGGTGGGGGTGGACCCGTCGTTGCTCGGCCCGCCGATGAACGTCTATCGGCTGTGCCTGCACCCCGACGGCCTGGCCGAGCGCACGACGAACTTCATCGAGTGGGCGGCGTATCTGCTGCAGCAGTTGCGGCGCTCGATCACCCTCAGCGGCGATCCCACCCTGCAGGCCATCTTGGACGAAGTGATGACCTACCCCAACGTGGCCCGCATCGCCCCGTTGGCCGACATCGCCGCCTGGGACGAGCCGCCGTTGCTGGTGCCGTTCCGGTTTCAGACGCCGCTCGGCGAGGTCTCGCTGTTCACGACGATCACGACCTTCGGCACGCCCATGGACGTGACCATCGACGAGATCGCCGTCGAGTTGTTCTTCCCCGCCGACGACGCCAGCGACGCACTGCTGCATCGCGCGGCCGCTGCCGCGTTGGCATAGCAGCGCGTCGGACCAGGGCTCGGGTCGGGCGGAGCTTGGGTCGGTCGGGCGGACGGGGCCATGCACTTCGTTCACCTCCTTCCGATTCGGATGTCCCCGCCACTCATCGTGACCGCGCCCGATGCTCGACGCGAATCAGGCGACGTCGCGGTCGGGTGCCATCCGCAGCCATCGAGACGCGAGCACCAGCACACCGCCGATCGGGGCCAGGCTGGCGGCGGCGGTTGCATCGGGGGCCGGGATCATGAGCGCGTCCGCAGACAAGGGGACCGCGCTGATCACCACGACGCACACGGCGACGGCCGCCGTGATGCGATCCACCACACCACCGAGCACCAGCCGAACACGATCGTTCGCAGCACGAACGTCCCCACCCGCTTCAGCCAGCGAACGGTAGTGGGCGTCAGTCGCCCACCTCGGGCGTCTGGTGCCCACCCACACGACCGGAGCGACCCGCCCGATCGACCTGTCCGGCGATAGTGGGCTTCAGACGGCCAAGTCGGGCTCCCGTTGCCCATTCGCGCAGTCGGGACGACCTGCCGTATGCGCAGGCGGGTCGACAGCGGGCTCCAGGCGGCCATCTCGGACTCTTGTTGCCCACCAAGTCGACCGGAGCGACCCGCCCGATCGACCGGCCCGGCGATAGTGGGCTTCAGACGGCCATCTCGGGCTCATGTTGCCCACCAAGTCGACCGGGGCGACCCGCCCGATCGACCTGTATGGCAACAGTGGGCTTCAGGCGGCCACATCGGCCTCGTGGAACCCACTGTGGAAGCCGGGCGGGCGGGGCGGGGCGGGCGGGGCGGGGCGGGCCGGGCCGGACCGGACCGGGCCGGGTCAGAGGCGGAGGAGGGAGATGAGGCCGGCGGC